>NZ_JNAH01000007.1 GCF_000759885.1 Prochlorococcus marinus str. GP2 | reverse complement strand
GCAAGAGTATCTTCACCAGTAAATGATGTTGAAAGATCCATTTGGTAACCGTAGACAGCTGTAAGAGCTTCGCTAGTGGTGTTACCATCAACAGCACCAATTGCCATATCTACAGAGAAAGATGCAGTTGTTGTTGTTGAGAATGAACCAGCTTCAAAGTCGTTAAGTCTAGCTTCAAGACCATCAACACGACTATTTGTAACTGCAAGTTCTTCTGCAGGTGCGAAATCATTAATTGTGATTTCGTTTGCTGTAGCAGACAAAGGCGCAAGTAAGCCTAATGTCGCAGGAGCTACAAGCAAGCTTTTAAAAAGCTTCATAAATTTCCTCACACGAAAAAAATTGAAAGAGAATCACCAAAAATACAATTTAAAGTGATTAATTAAATTATAGCAAAAATGAAAATGATTTTCATTTTTGTTGTGATATTCATATACCCATTGACGCAATCAACCAATATGGCAAAAAATGAATCGGTATACAAATTAACTATGCGGCATATTTTCGATATAAATTGCTTATGAAACTCAAACTTGCGAATTCAGAGAAAATATAATTTATTAATTTATCTCCATCTTTTTGACATCTCAATTGATGAGGGGGCTCAAAGTTTTATAATATCTTGTATGATCTTCAAAGATTTAGCAATAAGCTGTCTCAAACTCGTTCCACCATCTATAGTTAGTCTAGGCTATAACTTAAGTTTCAAGGTTTTCTTAAAAATAACGCCCAGTGCTTTGGGAGCACTAGGTGGCAGGTTCAAATCATCTTGACCCGACTATGATAATCCATGTCGTAGAAAGGTTTCTCAACATGTCTTTTTTATTGCTTAAATTCTGTCCTCAATGATTGCGGACGAATTGCGGACAAAAGGTGTTTAATTGAAAGGGAAAGTATTTTTTGTGGGAGATATAAAAAGCACTTCAAAAACAATTCCAGTCAAAGCAATAGGCAATACCCAAATAGCGATAAACCTATGATCAAAAAATCTTAAATGGTCTTCTCCTTTAAAAACACCTTTTAAAGAGGTGTACAAAGTTTCTGGTCTTTTATAAGAAGGGCCATTATTAATTGGAGAATATGGTTTTATAAATGCAGAGGAAGCTGCGAATTTTGCGATTTTTCCAATTAAATAAATAGGTAATACCCAAAGGGCTACATATCTTCCACCTAACCACTGTCTCGCATTAGGTAGAGCAAAGTCTTTAATAGATTTATTCTCTGGCATGCCAGATTCCAAATTCTTGTAAATATTTTCTAATGAGGATACTTTTTGTGATTTATTGATCATTTGTTTTTAAGAAAAAATTAACCTTAAAATAAAAATATTCCTAACTACTAAAATAACTAAAACGTAGTTAAGAATATTTTCGTTGGCTAGGTTCATAAAGACGGAATCTATACCGTTGCAGATTTGCCAAATATCTACATATTCTTTATATATAAAAAACTCTTTTTTAAAAAGTAAATAATATACATAATTATGAATAAAATTTAATGACTGAATTTATATAGAAAATTAACTTTGAATTCCTACACTATTAAAAATTATTTAAACCTCATTTTCTAAGATTGCGAAAAAGAAAATGAGGTCAAAGGGAGGTTCTCATTACGAACCGCTTTATCAAAGCTAGCGGTTAGTAGATTGCCCTAATATCTACTTATATATTTATATAATGATCTTTAGGATACAGGAAGATTAATTTTATACAAATAAGTGTTTAATATTTTATGTAATTATTGCTTAGGAAAAACTAATTAATGTACTTACGATAGTTATTGAAAGATAAAAAAATGCATAAAGAGAAACTGCAAAAAACAAAAACTGTTCTATTGGAATCATGACAAGGTATTAATTAAAGGGTAAGAAAAATTTGATTAATTTTTTGTTAAAAAGATATTCTCTAAAATATAACTTTGTTCTATTGATTCATTTTTAAGAGAAATATTTCTTGGCAAATTATTATTCGTAGAATTAAAAGCACCCCATTTTTTTAGCCAAAATAAGGTATAAAAAAATGCTATTAAAAATGGTGCTACAACAATTAAAAATCTAATATCCATCAAAATTTCCTATTAATAAGATTTAAACTGCATTGCCAATATTGCTCCAAGGAAGAAAACCGTTGGAATACCTAGGGCATTAACTGCTGCGGTTCTCACAGTAAATACTGGATAACCCTCTGATGGTCTGCCAGTATCAGGAATTAATGCTGAATCTTCCCATACTTGATAATTTTTAAAAGGAGCTACTCCCTTCTTTGGTAATCCTAGTGGTGTTAATCTAAATACATCCCACCTACCCAACCAAAAGACTGTAAATATCCATGAGAAAATTATTGGTGTAATAACAAGTAAAATCCTGAAATCCATTTCTAAAAAGTAATAATAAAAATTTGATTATTATTTTGTCTTTTTTAGTTAAATAAATGATTTGATCATTAACTTATATTTAAAGAAATACCCTTAATAACATTGTTTCTAATCATTAGTAACATCATGAAATGATTAATTGATTTATTTAAAGTATATTTTTTTGGATCGCGATATTTAGATATTTTTTCTGATGTAGATTTTAGTTAATTAAAAAACAAATATGGAAACCTTTAGATTTTTACTTTTTGGTTTTGCAGGAGTTAGTGTAGTTTTTTGGGTGGCAATAATAGCTTTATGGCATGCATACATGTTTCCAAGATTCTTCAATGAAGATAAAGGTTTAAATTCTTTTATCAATCAAGAAATAAAAGTTGCTACAGATCCAATTCTAGGCAATTTGGTAAAGAGCAATAATTTTAGAAATAGAGATAAATATTCAATGAAAAGTTTTGTTATTGCAGACTTTTCATCTGCAAGTAATAATTTCAAACTAAATAAACTCTACACAACAATAATGATAGGAGTTACTTTTGCAAGTTTTATTTTTCTCACTTATGGATTAAGCAGTTCAATAACAACGGTAAGTTAAATGGAATCTATATATGTAATTGTTTTTATTACTTGCTTTGTTTATTTAATTTTTGACTCATTCAAAAATATAAATATTAAATAGATTGCTAATGTTTTTTGCCAGCTAATAAAATTTTTCTTCTTATATAAAAGAATACTAGTGTAGTAATTATCATTGCAGGTGGATGAAATGATATTGAATTTAGATATTCGAAGTAATCAAATGATTCCAAAATTTTGCTCATAATTCCCCAAAACTATATTCCAAATCTCAAATCTTTATTGATTTAAATAGATCAATATCTTGTATAAAATGCTAGTCAAATTTTTCTTAACTAATATTTTACGGACAAATTTCGGACAAATATTACTTTATTTGTCGCGACAAACTTCGCAGAACCAAGCAAATAATTAGATATAGTTTGAAAACCTAGTGCTGAACTATGGCTATTAAGTGCTTTGGGAGCACTAGGTCGCAGGTTAGAATCTTGCCCCCTACTCAATCAAAATTAATTCATATGAACAAGTTAACCAGACTCGCTTTTTTATTAGAAAAATTTATCCACGCCTAATTTTTACAGATAGTGGACAGATTTATTGAAAATCAATCTTTTGTAAGTATCAATTAGCTTCTTCTTACCCAATCAGGCGACCCACTAAACCAATCAGCAATATCATCATTTTTAGGATCAAAATGACTTTCAACTTCCAAGCCATCAAGTCCAAGTGATTGGATCAGTCCATTAATTCCATCTGAATGTTGTTTTCCATATCTTCTTAAGCTGTTTGCTTTCTTTAACCATGTCCATATAGTTGAATTATGTTTTGCAAACTTTTCCACATAAATCCTTTCCTCCAATGAGACTGGCTCATCTATTGAAATCCTCCTAACGATATCCTTAATTTTTAAACGAGTCTTGTTTGTTAGAAACATATTCATAAAAGAAGTTAATGTTTTATAGAAGTTTTTTTTATGAATGTCTTGTCAATCTTTATTTCAAGAAAAAGTTTGTTTTAGGGTGTTTTCGTACGCAAAAATATTGATTTCAAAATACACAAACGTATTTGGTAATTTCTGCTACTTAAGATGATTTGAATAACTTATATACAATCAAGATCTATATAAGGTTTTCTAACAAATTTAGGTTTTTTTAAAGATTCATGAAAATTAACTTTTCTTGGTTTATTAAGAAGGCCTTACTTAATTACTACTTTGATAAAAAGTAGACAAATTAATTGAAAGTTGATCTAAAGTAAGTGGCAATTAAAATTATTTATTTTCAGGAATTATTTTTTTTAAGATTTCCTATGATTTTTAAAATAAAAAAGATATAGTTAGTTATATTAATTAATTTTCATTACCTCTCTTTTGGATACACATAATAAAGTATATGAATAAAGGATTTGGTAATAATTTTTATAAAAAAAACAATGAGAATTTTTTAGTTAAAGATATTGAGTTATCTTCCCAAACAAAAAAAGCAATAATTTTAGCTAGAGAAGGAAAATTTTTAGAATCTGCAAAGATTTATAATGATTTAATTTACAAAGGGAATTTTAATCATCTTACTTTTCACAGACTCGCAGGTATATATGAAAGACTTGGGAAAAGAAAAGAGGCATTTGAGTGCTTGCAAAAAGCAATTAATGTAAAAAAAAATTATGCTGAAGCTTATTGTGATATTGGCAGATATTTGATTGATTCCAGAGATATAAAAAGCGCTTTAAATTATTTTGCAAAAGCTCTCGAGTACAATCCCAAATTATTAGGAGCCTACATAAATATTGGAACTATTTATCAGAAATTAGGGGATCTTGTGGAGGCAATGAAATATTTCAAAAAGTCATTAGAGATAGATAATAATATACCTATGACTTTTTATAATATTGGAACGATCTATGCACTTGAAAAAAACTTCATTGATGCAGAAAAAAATTATAAAAGTGCTCTAGAATGTAATAAAAACTTTAACCTGGCAAAGATAGGGTTATTAGAAACTTATCTAAATACATTTAATATCAAATCTATTAAGAAGTTAAAAAATTATATTGATAATGCTGGATTGAATGAAGAAGATGAAATATCTAATTTATTAACTTTCTTTTATTTAGATTGTTCTCCCAATAAACAATATAAAAGAGCCTTAAATTTAAGTAAAAGATTGGGAGGAATGTTTAAAAATAACCTTCGATTAAAAAAAAATAAAAAAATCAAAATTGGATATATTTCAGCAAATTTTAATGATCATCCAGTTTCCAAAATTATGGAAACTATATTCATGTATCATGATAAAAAAAAGTTTGAAATACATGCTTACTCATTAAATAATGTAGAAGATAATATTACTAAAAATCTAAAAATTAATTTTAACTCTTTCAGTTGTATTTCATCCTTATCTGTAAAAGAAGCAGTCATTAAAATACGCTCAGAGAATTTAGATATAGCAGTAGATTTAATGGGATATACAAGTAAAAATATGATAAACATATTTAATCAGAGAATTGCTCCAATACAGATTAATTATTTAGGGTTCCCTGGAACAACAGGTATATCAAACATTGACTTTCTTTTAGGTGATGAATTTGTTATTCCAAAAAAATTTCATAAATATTATTCTGAGAAAATTATTCAAATGCCTAATTCATTTATAAATTCCATCAAGTATGATTACCATGCTACAAAAAAAGTTGCGCAGATCAATTCTTTACCTAACGAATCAATAGTTCTCGCAGCTTTTCACAAAACTTCCAAATTATCTGAAGAAGTAGTAGATGCATGGGCAAATATTCTTATAAAATCAGAAAATACATATTTATGGTTAAAAAAACCATTAGATATTGCTAGAGAAAATATATTGTCTTTCTTCGCTACTCGAAAAATTGACAAAGAAAGAATCTTATTTGCAGAAAATGTAAGTTCTTACGAAGAACATGTTTCTAGATATAATTCAGCTGATATCTTTTTAGACACTTTTAATTATAACGGGCATTCCACTTTAGTAGAATGTATTTGGTCAGAGCTTCCTTTCGTAACTCTTGTAGGAAAAAGTTTTTCTTCAAGAGTAGGTGGAAGTATCTTACATTCTCTAGATTTAGATGAACTCATTTGCAAATCAATTGAAGAATATATAGAAAAAGTAGTTTTTTACTCCTCAAACAAACGAAAATTAGAAGTATTAAAAAATAAAATTAATAGTCAGAAAAAATCTGGTGTATTTTTTAATCAAAAAGTTTTTACAAAAAATTTAGAGGAAGTTTATGAAAATATTTTGAGAATGTATAAATAATTTCTAGATTTAATTTAATAGTTAAAAATAACTTACAAGTATTTAAAATATATTCGATTTGAGTATTTTTACTTCACAAATGAATGCAAAAGGATAGTCTTGACAACCACAAAGCACTTTTACTCGGGTAATAATACTCTATGAATTTCTAGTCAAAAGGAGGACAATATTAGGTATAGATCCAGGAGGTATTATGAAACTATTCAATCAATTCAATGTTCTCCAAAGATACTTAACTGCGTTTAACTATGCAGGGCTAAATCTTAATGAGACTCCAAAAGAACTTGAGAAATTTACTCCTGAGTTTCAAAACTTTTGGGAGAAAGAATGTAAAGAACATCCAACAAATCAAAATTGTTTAATTTACTGTGACTGAATTATTAATTTTTGTCTTTATTAAATAAGGAGGTTTTATGAAACTAACTACCCCATTAATTATTTTCAATCGAAATTTCAACGAGATCGATTTAAATAAAGATGTAATTAATAAAAGAAAATTAGCAACTGAAAGATTGCATGAAGACTATAGAAAAATGTATAAAAACTACCAATTTACTTTTTAAAGTTAAATGGAATTTTTTAAGGAGCTTTGGCTTTATCAACCAAGTACGGTTATTGGAGTGGGTATTGCAACATTAGTATTTTTGGGAATTTATATAAAATTACTCGATATATATCAATAGTTTTTTTCATAAAAAGGTGAATAGGTACTTTACCTAAAATTTGACACTCTTTAGAAGAAATTGCTAGATAAGCTTAAGATTTGAGGATTAACAATGAAAAACGACATTTATACAAATATGAAAGAATCAGATGCAGATGCTTTGAAAAGTTTCTTTGAATGTATAACATCCTGTAGTATCAATAGTGAAGGAGTCGACTGCACAACAGCTTGCTATATAAAACATTTAGAACCAAAAAATATTGATTACCCTTTAAATTTTTCATAATCAAAAACAGCTACTTACTTTATCTAACAAAATAAATAATTCCACCAATAAAAGTGCTTCCTACAATTAACAAAACCATAATAATTGCAATTAGTTTTGGTAAACTTCCGATCATTTAACAAGGTATTTGATGAGTAGGTGGTGCATATAATTTTCTTTTCTTTCTCTTTGATCTCTTATAAAAAACAAATAAACCTTAACCGAATAAAGGCTTGAATATACCTTCTATAAAAATTGAAAAGTTAATCATATTCTTTATCTTGATCTAAAAGCTCTCTTACATATATGTCAGCATGCTTATTATCATATGTTTTGCCTCTAATTTCTTTAATGATTTCGTCTAAATATTCCATAGTCTTCATTAATCTAGTGGCACGTTGTTAGAACTATTTAATTCAAAATAGCACTTCTGTGATTGACAGTCGATCTAAACTAAGAGGGATAAAACCTTATTTTTTTATGGCTAAAAAAGAATTAAAAAAAGTTTTTAACTTAAATTCTTATGAATGGTGGAGAAATCATAGAAGAATTGTAACCTTTAATTTATTTCTATTTATTTTTGCTTTTTATTTAGGAACCCCTTTTCATAATGAAACGAAAGTGAAAGATACCTGTGCGAAATTAAATTCAAGTTATCAAATTACAGGCGATGAAGCGATGAAGAAGCTTAATCTTAAGAAAATAAAAAATTATAATAATCGGGAGTTAGCTAATTATTACTGCGAGAGATATTTAGGCATAAAATGAAACGGTTTCTACTCCCACTTGTAGCATCCATCGTTTTACCTACTGCATTAAATGCAAATAGTGAATTTACTAATATAGAGATTAATTTTGATAGAAATCTTTGAATTAACTTATAGCATAAGTTTCAAAATTATTTACTCTTTAAATAAAAGGTCTAATTTTAATGACTATTAATTCGCAGGGTTGGAGCTTAATTTTTAGTATTGGAGCAATGATTTGTCTATTACTTATTTGATGGAAGAAGAAAGAAAAAAGCTAGAAAAGATGTATCAAGAATTAAATACAGAAGAAACTGATATAAGGAAATGGAATCATGCACTTATTTCAAAAACAATATTATTGTTACCACTAATTGCTTTTATTTTGACGTTTCTAAAAATAAATACTAATAAATCATTAATAGATTTATTTGTTTTTTTAGTTTTGGGCTGTTTATTAGTCTTTGGAGGTATCTTATTGAACTATCTTTTATCCAAAGGTGAGTAATGGAGAAATTTATTCTTATAAATATGGACAGGAGCAGAATTAAAGTTTTTGAGCCATTTGAAGATGTATCAAAGCCTAGAACTAGTATTAATGCAATGATGATTTCTTATGGTTGTGTTTATAAGAGATCAAGTAAACCAGTCATGAAAGGTTCGAGAGTAGAGACTATTGAAGAAGCTAGGAAGGAATATAAGCAGTTGTTAGATGAAGGATGGAAGAAAACAAGTATCTTCAAAAACTACTTCGAGGGGCATCTTTGAAAACAAAAGAGGCTTTACTAGAACCCCCTCAAAATAATTGATTTCAGAATAATAGAGATTACTGACAAATTTGTTTTTAAAAAAATTCTCTAGCGTTCCAATACATAAATAATTCACCTCCAAAAAAATATAAGGTATTTATTAATAACTTTTTAAGTTCACTGAAGGGAATAAGAATCAGGAAAAGAGTTTAAACCGTTCATTTATAGATTTTAGAGAGTACTGATTGAGATAACCATAAATAATAGTTATGACACTGTTTTGAAGATAATTTGGAAGCAATATGATGCTTGTTGTAATCCTATCGCCCAGATTTTATTAGAGCTATAGTCTTGGTAATAACAATATCCCCTCAATAAATCAAGCCCTAATATTTCACTTAAAAACCTTTTTTAGTTGCAAATTGCAAATTTAAAACCTCCTAAAACATGAATCGCCAACAAGCAAAATCTTTAAATAATTATTTCTAGCATTTTTAATTTTTAGTAAATAATTAGAATTAATTGAGAGAATAGTTTTTAATTCGATATCCCCATCACTTCCATCTTTAAGAATATTGAAAAAACATTTTCTGCTATTTCCAGAAATAATACCAGGCCAAATCAAAATAACACCTAAAGCAAAACCAAAAAAAATTGTTGGTATTATTCTAAAATAAAGATCTTTATAAAATTTTTTCTTACTCATATCAAAAAATGTTTTGTTGAGTTAATTTTTTACAATATTCACCAATAAACGTAACTTCTACACCTGCGATTGCAGACGCCTCTTTTTGATAGAACTTTGATAACTCTTTATCATTAAAAAAAGCTTTCATCTTTGCACATGCTCTAATATCTGAATCATATTTTGCTGATTCTTTCAAACTGTTTGAAATAGAGAACAAAAAATAACCTGTTATGGCGAGAAGAACAATTGTTAAGTTCTTTTCAAAAAATTTACCCATAATCTTTAACCAAATAAGACTTTTTCTGCAGATCAGATAAACCAAAATAGCGCAAATTAATAAACAAACATAGGCAATTGGTCTACAGAGATAAAAGCTCAACTATTGCAAAATATTATGATGATTTCGTTTGCTAAGAGAGTTTGAAGATGTACAGGTTTAAATGAGACCTTCTATTTAACTATTAGCTTTTATCTTTTTCAAACTACCTAACTAATTTAGTGTATTTTAAATTATAAATATATTTTTCACCATCATCACTATCATCATCATCATGGAAAGAAGAGATTAATACATAAACTCCCCCAAGCCCTAAAAACATTGATAAATAAAGAATTGGATCCAACATTCCTTTATTTTCAACCATTTAAATTTAATTTGAGGAAACTTTTAAATATCTATATTTTCTCTTAATTATTGAATAGCAAAATTTCTAAGATAAAAATTAATAATTATTTTTTTATCTAATAATCTTGTATTTCCTTTTTTATTTCCAAACTTCTTCAGTTTTCCTCCATCCCTGAGAAAGTAATCTTTCATATATTTCTCTTGCTAACTCAATATCTACAGAAACTGTAGTTGTAATTATAGGTGGTTCTTTTCCTAGTACACCAACAATTTTACCAGTCTCTACGAACATATACTCAAATACTCCATCAATACTTTTACCGTTTTTTATAAATCTTTTTACTTCTGTTCTGTTTGAATTAATTAACCAAAAGGATGTAGCCATTGTTTAACCGAATTTTGAAGTAAGAATTTCATAATTGATATGGAGCAGATGTTTCATCTGAATAAGTAATAATTTTTAGTCAAATGTTTTTGAAGAGTTTTTAAGTAACTCTTTTAATTCAAAAAGTTCTTCTTTAGTAAATTCGCGGTACTTACCTGTCGGTAAATCTAGCTTAATATTCATAATTCTTATACGCTTTAATGATTTTACTCTGTAGCCTAAGGTCTCACACATTCTTCTAATCTGTCTATTAAGTCCCTGAGTAAGTATGATTTTAAATTTTTTTAGCCCCAATTGTTCTACAAAACAATTTTTAGTTCTGGTTTCTAATATTTCAACTCCATTACTCATTCTTTGAATAAAGTCTTTATTTATTGGACGATTAACATTTACGATATATTCCTTCTCATGATTATTTCTTGCTCTAAGTATTTTATTTACGATTTCTCCATCATTAGTTAAAAAAATTAATCCTTCGCTCATTTTATCTAATCTTCCTACTGGAAAGATTCTTATAGGATAGTTAATGAATTCAATAATATTGTCAGGTTCTACTTTTATATCAGTAGTACAAACAATTCCTACAGGTTTGTTAAAGATTAAATATATGTTTTTTTGTTTCTTTAATTTCTTTATTCTTTGTCCATCAACTTCCACATAATCTCCTTCCTCTACCTTAGTACCTATTTCTGGAATCTTACCATTAATGGTTACTTTCCCTTCTTCAATTAGTCTATCGGCTACTCTTCTGGAGCAATAACCGACTTCACTTAAATATTTATTTATTCTGGTAGCCATTTGTCAAAGTTACCCTTTATTTATATTAAATATGCGAGCAAAAGATGCTTAATTTAGCGTTGAAGTATTTTTATAAGAAAATATTAAAAGTAATGTCATGATAAACAATTCTTTTATTTCTATTAGATTTCACAAAGGCCTTAAATTTTTACGATTAAATAATAAAGTTTATTAAAGATATTAAAATTTTTGTTATTTTATCCAATTTTAAATTTATTTGTTGGTCCTCAATCCGTATATCTTTGTAGCTCAAACCGTACACATTTATTAGTCGTTTACTAGGTGTATTTAGTTAGAAAATAATAGTAAGTATTATATGTCAAATGCCGTCAACGCCTATCAAATCTTGTAATAAATATGTTTTGAGTTACAGAGATTTATCATGTAATACACATCATGTTGGATTCTATGCTCGAGACGCTTACGAGTGTTTAATGCTAATAAGAGAGTCCAACCCCTACGTCAATGAAAACCCAGGGTCTGTAATCAGAATCCAACAAAAATTTTGAGGTATTTAACTATGAATTTCAAAGTATCACCATTCTTAATCCAAGATAAAAATTATAGAAATCTTGATAATGAAAAAGATTATCCAACTATTGCAGATTTAATGAAAGAACAGAAGAGCTCAAATGATGAAGTTAATACAGTTCATCATAGGAGAGATTTAGATTCTCTTGGTTAGTATTTACAAATATATTGCTAGTTATGAATTTAATAGAAAAACAGTTATATATCCTCATATAAGAGAGACAAGGATTATCTCGGAAAAAAAAATACCCCTACTATAAAATGACTGTAAAACCTTGCAGGATCAAAGCTTAATCCTAGGTTGCAGCAATATCTTTATGAACAGCAAGAAATTCTTGATCTGTTAAAACTGGCGTGACTTCAATTTCTACACCAAAATTATCCACCCAAATATTACTCCATTTCCAAATATTTTGATGATTAGAAGATTCAACAATTGCCCAGCCATTGGCTCCTTCTGGGTTTACCACTCGATTGACAACTTTAAACCCATCAAATTCATCACCCTCGCAACCCCCTTCTACAAAACTAGCGAAAGTTTCTGCACCTTGCATATGACTTTCTTGATCTGGGAATTGCCAGTGAATAATATATGTTTGCATAACTAAAATATTTTCTTTATTATTATTAATCAAATCTAAAAATTAAATAAAAAATCTTTAAATACTAATTTATAAAAACTTACGGCATAAATGCAAAAAAAAAGACTCTTGCGAGCCTAGGTGATGGGGACTCCTATCATGACAAATTAAACAGAAACAAACAACCCCATAAATAGGTAATTTTTATTACTTACAAACACCATATATAGTGCTAGGATTTTAAAGAGCTGGGTGATGGGGATTATCCTGCTTTTAATTGGGGCGAAGCTAACGCCCTTTTTTTATGGAAAAATTTACTTTAATCAATAAAGACTGATCGAGGATTAGAGTATTTGAAACTTTTGAAGATCGAAAGAAATTTCTATTTAATAATAATAAATCACTTTTTTTTATTTCTCATTTGATATTGCAGAAAAGCTTTTAGGTGTTGTACTTCTTTTTCTAAAGTCTCAATTCTTTTTTCTAGTTCTTCATTAGTTGCCATATTTTTGGGAGATAAATTTCTTGATATTTATACTATTAAAAAAGTAACTTGTTACCCATAGCAAATGTCAAATAAGTATTTGAGCCTATTGATTGGCATAATTTCGCTAGATAAATTATGCAGAGTATAAATTCAGGGGAAATTTATGAGTGGAGATTATGAGACACTAGAAATCAATCAACCTAAAATTACATATTTTCAGAAAAGATCCGAAAATAATACAGAGTGGTTAGATGAATTAATCAACCAAATTGAAGATATGAAAAACAATATCTCAAAATCTGCTTAATGACAGAAAAAGAGTTGAAATAATTAGAGAAATTTGCAAAAGAAATGGATACAATCACGAGCTAAAAGATATATATTTAAGGGAAGTTATTGACAAAAATAAAGAATACGAATGAGATCAAATTTTCGACCAAATATTCGACTAGCTACAAACATTCTTTTAGTTATTGGTACTTTTGCTATTGCTTTAAAGATTGCTCCAATAGCAGAGGTATATCAGGAAAAAAATTTATGTATTAAATATTTAAAACATCAAATAAATCGAGACAAACTTATCAGAAGACTAAAAATAGTTAAACAAGCAAATCCATCTAGTATTTGTGACTCTATCCTTAAAAGTTAAAAATGAATATTAAGTCATTTACCCCATTAATTGCAGTCTTTGGTACTTCATTTCTAATAACCATCTCATTACTTAAAAGTTTCCAAATTTATATGGGGATATCAATTTGTCTTTTAGCGATGCTCAAGCTTATGGATGTTGAAGCTTTTGGAACAAGTTATAAGAAATATGATTTAATATCTTCTAAATTTGATGGCTGGATATATATTTATCCTTTTTGCGAATTATTAATTGGGATAAGTTTTCTTAATTCTTATCCACCCTCTTTAATTATTTTTATTGCTCTAATTTTAGGAATTTCTGGAATGATTTCAGTATTTAAGGCTGTTTATTTGGATAAACTAAAATTAAATTGTGCATGTATTGGTGGATATGCAAAAACTCCTTTGGGAATTATTAGTTTTATCGAAAATCTTTTAATGGCAATTATGAGTGTCATAATTTTAATTAATTAGCGATTTAATAAATTTTCATTTATTTTAAATTTAATCATAGTAATTAGTATGGTACTAAAAAAAATATATATGAAAAGAGGATTTTTAAATTATCTAATTTTTTCTGGAATTCTTTTTACAAATATAATTAATCCAAATAAGAGTATTGCTTTAACTAAAGAAAATATAGATATCCTAAAAGTTATTTCTTACAGATCAGCATCATGTGGTTGTTGCAAAAAATGGATTAATCATTTAAGAGATAATGGATTAGAAGTTGTTGATAAAATAGTTGAGGATGTTTCAGTAATTAAAAACCAATATCAAATTCCCAATAATCTGAGATCATGTCATTCTGCTCAAATAGCTAACTATACGATTGAAGGACATGTCCCGATTGAATCAATCAACAAACTTTTTAGAGAAACACCAAATATCAATGGTATAGCAGTTCCTGGCATGCCACTTGGCTCTCCAGGGATGGAAATGCATTCTCACGAATCGCACTCTCACGATTATAAGAACTACAAAGTAGTTTCATTTAGTAAAACTGGCAAAACAAAAATATTTGATAAAATCTCCCCTTAAGACAAATGCTTATTTAAAATTTATGTATATTTTTGTTAGAAATTTTAAATTTTTTATTTTTTTATTTTCCTTATCTCTAAATTTCAATAGTTATTCGCATGCACATATGAGGGGTACATTTCTTTCTGAAGAGGAAGCCGAAAATAGATCTTTAGAACTTGGTTGCGAAGGAATACATAAGAATAAAGATAAATGGATGCCATGCAAAAACGAAAAAGAATTACATATCTATTTGAGGAAATAGATGAAAAAATTAAAACCAAATCAAAGAAAAATTCACAGAAAAATAACTGCAATTTCTGCTATCCCTTTACTAATTACTATTGTATCTGGGACTATTTATAGTATTCTTCAACCACTAGGAATAAATGCTTTTTGGTTAATAAAATGGCATACAGGTAATTTTGGCATTATTAATTTGCAACCTTTTTACTCGATATTTCTTGGTATAGCTTCAATAATCTCAATAATATCTGGCGTTAAACTATTACAAAAAAAATCTTAGATATATTCTCAGCCAAGCCAAAATCTTACTAATTAATACTATTTGCTCCCCCACTTACTAAGAAAATTATCGCTCCTAGTGCCATTGTTGCTACACCCATATAAGGGTACTTCTTAATTCTTGATTTAGTAATTGGAAGCCATGAAAGATATCTATCAGATTTATTTAATTCAACTTTTTTTTGTCTAGGTGGCAATCCTAATTCTTCTCTTCTTTTAGCTTCGCCCATAATCTTAAATTTGTTAATGTATCAATATTAAAAATAATGTTCTACACCTGCGAGTTATCTTTATTAAAAACAGAGGTCTTTTTTAGATAAAAATTTATTTAAAATTTATTTAGCCTTCTTTAAATATAGATTCTTTGTATTTGCCTGATCTGATGTAAATAACAAAATTAATATAGTTCCAACTAGAAATGAAAAAATCATTGTTAAACCAACAACTTCAACCATCTCACTAGGCAGATAATTTAGAAACATAATCAATAGTTCTCTTATTTTAAATTTAGCAATTTTAATTTTTATGTAAAGTAAGTATTCCTCCTTAAATTTCGAAAAGAACTAATTGAAACTTCATACACTTTACTTATTTCTATTATCTGGATAAATCTTTACTTATTTGTATTATCTGGATAAATCTTTTCTTAAAAAATGAAAATTTTCTTACTTAGCTATTCCTATTTTCTTAAGCAATTTCAGGTAAGGCAAGGCCCAATTACCAAATGTAAAAGAGATTGTCGTATTTTTTGTAGTTGGGAATAATGTTTTAGAACGAATAGAGGTTAATTTAGAGAATTTCTTAATAGTCTCTGCTTCTAGATTATCCATATACGATTTTTTTTGTACACCTCGATCTTTCTTCTGTGGCAAATAATTTTCTATAAACCATAAGACTTGATCTAACTTTGATTTATTGGTTGAGTTATTAAATTGTTTATATTTCTTTTTAAACATCTTTATTTACCTCTTTATTACTAAATTAAATTTGCCATTTTTATACTTTTAATCAATAGTAAAAGCATCAAAATAATTTTCTTTTAATAATCGAGAATCGGAAAAAGAAATGCATTTTACATTATCGTATTTCTTTATAAAAAAAGAGGGTATAATCCCTCTTTTTTTAATCAGTTCCAAATAAGAATTAAAATTTTAGTCTGTCAATTTCATTTCTTTTTGTGTTTTTCTGATTCTTTCTTCAAAGAAGGATCGTCTGTAAGGAGTAACTTCTCCATTTTTAGTTGCCAAAAGTTGGGCATCATAAAGCCTATTGGCTCTTTTGATTTTTTCTCTTATTTGTAAGAGGTTATTCATTGTCTTTTGCAGTTAATGTGAATCCCGTTCCCTATTCCCATGTCATGCGTCCAGAATTATAAACTTGGATGAACGTAAATGAACAATAACACCTTCAAAAAAATAACGCGAGAGTAATTTTTACTAATTATTTTTCTCAAAAATAAAGACTGTATTAATTGGAAAAAATTAATTTATATATTAAGTACATTAGGATAAGAAAATTGTTTGCGATCCATCATTATTATCCTGAATTACTATTTTTTTATTTGGGAAAATATCTGATAATATTTTTTTCAAATTTGAATTATCTGAAGGAATTGTATTACTCATATTTTTTGTATTAATTTTCCAATTTTCATCTACAAATAGTTCTTTATCATCACCTTTTCTAGTCTGAAGTGATGTCTTGTTTAAAATCTTAAGTAAAAGTTCGGAATCATAATCTATAAATTCTTTAGTGCTCTCTTGGAATTTTTCAATCATCATTTAGAAATATAATGTTTCTAAATCTTGCTTGAGAAATTTGAATAATGCAATGTATTAATTACCTAAAAATTTCTTTCAAAATAAAAAAAATTCGTATGAAATTAAAATATTTTTTTTAGAAATTTAATTTAAAAAGATTAATTAATCATTTACAGAATTTATTTAATTGTTAATTTGCAAATAAGAGCTTCAGGGAAAATGCCAAGAGTAATTAACAAAAAAATTAGACTTTTAAGATGGTTAAACTCAGGCATGATATTACCATTTATTTTCATGGCTGCATCCTCATCTATCATTCTTTATTGTGTTTTATTTTTCGTAATAAAATAGCTTTCACATTTAAGCAGCTAAGTTTTCCTCTGATTTAGACATAATAATTGCAGCTTTTTTTAATAAACTAATTACTTCTTTTCTTCCAACTGCACTATCAGCTTGACGCATTATTTCAGCATATTTCTTATTTATGTTTTTCATAAATTGTTTTAATTATTCCAAAATTACAACACCATATGATGATGTCAATCGTAAATAATTCTCATACTATTATTTCTTTGATTATTTTTGCACTATAAAAATTGTTCATTTATTATCCTTAAAGTCTTTTGAATTTATGATGCCAAAGAAACATAAATATCAACATTAATAATACTCATAATTAAGAAATATTAAAGAGTTTGAAAACATAAAATAAACCTCCGATTAGGATCAATATTGCAGCTCCATAAAAAAGAAAAGGGATAATTGGATATTTATATAATGTAGACCTAACTTTTTGTTGTATGGCTTTTTTATCAAGTTGAGGTAACTTCATATCTTCAGTTTTTTCTCTAGGCGGAATACCTAAATTTTTTCTTCTTTTTGCCTCTCCCATAATTAATAATGAGGTATTCCCATACATTTTAAATAATTGATATCAGCAAAATCTAAAATTTGATTCCATTCTTCATGAGATGCTTCCAAATTATTTTCAAAATCTTTTTCAAATTTAAGAATACATCTTTTTTCTATATTTTCTGGAGAATTATAATTTCTTAAAAAAGAAACACTCAAATACGATAATGATGAAAAAACTATGATTATTTTTGCAATTCTAAAACTATTCATATCTTATATGATATGGCTTAATAAAAAAGTTACTTTTTGGTTTTATAATTAACTTAATCCATTAAAACAATTATTAAATGATAAATTCGGTAAATTTCAACCATTTGCCTATTCAGGATTTGGTTGTTTCAGGGTTAATAATCTTTATAATGTCGACGATTATTGCCAATATTTATGACCCATTATTAGCAATACTTTATGCATTTGGAAATATACTCACTCTTACTTTTTTGAGTTGGTTATACCAAGATACTTGGAGTGATCCAAGTAAATAAAATCAATTAAAAAAGATTAATAGATAAAATCTACTTTTGTACTTTTAACTTTGAAGAGTACTTTAAATTAACAATGTAAGTTGCAATAAGAGATAGTATTAAAAAAAATAATAAGCTCTCTAAAGTAGATTGAGGCATAACCATAATAAGTACCAAAAATAATACATTTCTACAAAAACGAATTCTGAGGAAAAATCAACCCTTTAATTATTTTTTATTTCCATATTAATAAATCCCAATCCCAAAGAATGAATTTGCAATAAACAATAAACTAAATAATGTTAAAAAAATTAATCCTATCCAACTTATTGTTTGTAGAAAAAATCCATATCTATTTTTAATTGGTACTAATTTGCTATTTATAGTATCCATTGCCATCCATGCAAATAAAGGGGCAGTTAGAAAACTTCCAGTCATTGCAGCAAATACAAAATCTTTTACTCCTATACCTCCAGACCTTGCAATCAGCAAAGCTATTAATGATGCAAAGATATGTACAATCATCCAAAGTTGAAATCTATTTCGCTCTGCGTTGGAATCCATATGTCCAAAATCAGTTCCTCTCAATAAACCTTGAATAGCAGAAATACTTCTTGGGTATGCATCTAGACAAGTAATTGTGGTACTAAACATTGCGGCAAATGCTGCAGGTATAATGATCCATTTAGCCCAACTACCAATGGATTTAGTGTAAAGGAGTATTAATTTTTGAGCAAAGGAGACTCCACTTCCGGAAAGCATTCCATCCCCGGTACCATACATTGTTATAGCTCCAAGAGTAAGGAAGAAAATAGCAGTTACAACAGTTATTACGTAACCGAGATTAAAATCAAATTCTGCTTCACTAATATTTGGTTTATGATTTGAATCTTTTGCTCGAGAAAACATCCATAAAGAAGGCCAAACACATAACTCTACTGGGCAAGGCATCCATCCCATTAGAGGGATCAAAAAAGCTAAATTTGTTAATTTCCATGGACTGATTTCTGGCTCAAAAAAACTTTTATTAAGAGACTCATTTATTGAACCTTTGAACAAAAGCGATAAAACTGCGAATAATGTTAAAAAAGTTAGAAGAGATACTAAAAATTTTGAAATTCTATCAAGGGCTTTGTATTTTCCAAGAATTAATATCATTCCAGAAACAATTAGGATTCCTATAGACAAATCCATCGCTGGGAACCCTGAGAAAAAGGGGATATTAGTTAATAGAACACCAGAAACAAAACTTACAGCCGCTATTGTGAAAGTACCTGTAATTAGACTAACTATTAGAAATAAAGGAAGATATAAAGTATTCTTTTCTTTAAAACCTTCTAATAATGATTTACCAGTAGATGCTGTAAATCTAGTCCCAACCAACAAAAATGGATATTTTAAAAGATTAGTAAGAAGGATGAGGCCAACTAATGAAAATCCAAACCTCGCACCAGCAGTAGTTGAAGACAATAAATGAGAACCCCCAATTGCTGCTCCAGCTAGCAAAATTCCTGGACCTAAACTTTTTTGTATTCCTTTTGTTAAATTCATGATTTTAATCAAATGATTTAATTTACTTTTTGAGCCCTTCTAAATTATTTATTAATACTCTTTTTTTAACCCCAAAAAGTGATAATGAGTGAAAAATTAAAATTATAATTAGTAATCCTATTTGAACCTTCATAAGATATCTCCTTTAAATATGCTTTTATGAGATATTTATTTTGTATTCAACCTCTTTTCTCCATAAGATCATCAAAAACCTATCTAAAACATCTAATTCCTTTTTTTTTAAACTTTTTATTTTATTTTTATTTTGTTTTTGCATAAATTATTACTAAAGTATTTTAACTTTAAAATGAGCTAAAAAAAACACAATAAGCAAAACTTCTTAAAACTCAACGTAGTTTGGATTTTTTTAATTTGATATATATTTTTCTGCCCTTCTTAATGCTTTTATCGCACCTCTATAATCAAGATTTTTTAATTTTTCCTCACTTTTACTTTCCAACATTTTCACTATTTCATTTATCCTTATTTCATCAATTTTCAGTTTATGATCGAATATAAGATCGAATTTTGAGGAATACAAACTAGATAATTCTTTTCTATATTTTTCAATCATTTTTTCATCACAAGATTTAGATTTCAATATTGCATTAGCCATAATTTTGTCGTCTAAAGCGCCTTTAAAATTTCCTCGTTTAAATTTATTTTCACTTGATCTAGATAGCTTAATAAGATTTTTCAATAACAATCGCCCAGAATCTTCCATTTTTTTTTTTTTTTTCTAACCTAAAATTAATCCTATCAGCATAAAGAAAAAAAAGAATTCATTTTTGATAATCAAATAAATAATTAATTAGCCAATAACAAGTCCTTTTTCAAGAAGTAAATCGAAAACCTCCACACTTTTCGTTTTGCCGAATTGGGGGGGCTTATGTAGATCTAATATTTCGGCAAGGCACATTATCCAATAAGTATCTTTTTTTAAATTAAGACCTTCGCAAATATGCGATGGAGCCGATTTAAAACAGCCAAATTCTGTTGATATATTAATGTTCATAATTTGAGTTTCAAGTTCCAGGCTTAAGAGTTCTATTTCCTGCTCAGAAAGGGATGACCCAAAAGAATATGATTCAATTAAAAGTTGATAATTCATAAAAGATTTATTTTTTCAAGAAATCCAGCGAGTGATTTTTGTCCCCACATAAATATGTCCTGAAGCTTCAACTATAGGTTTTGTTTCGGGATTCATAAAAATATCGTATAAAACATTTTCTGGTCCTTGAAAAATTACAGTCGCCCTTTGAGGATCATCTAATGATTTGCCAATATAAAATGTTTTAACTCCCATTTCTTTAAACATCTTCTGCTGTTCTTTTGCATTCATATGAGACTCATACTCCTCATAGGTATTACTTAGTTGAAAATCTAAAATAGTCGTTTCAATAGTCATAAGAATAATAAAATTTTTTTAATTCTAAATCTTTAACAAAAAAATTAACCTAAAAAAATTAGTTTTTATTAAGCAAAGTGTTAACTAATTTTCATTTATGAGTTATAAATCAACTATAAAAAACGATTTTAATTTTGGACTCAAAAATTTCTCAGAGAGAACAATGGACTAGTAAGCTAGGATTCATTCTCGCTGCTGCTGGGAGTGCAGTAGGCCTAGGCAACCTTTGGGGTTTTGCTTATAGAGCATCTCAAGGTGGAGGTGCGGCCTTTGTACTTTTATATATATTGATCGTTTTAATTGTATGTCTTCCAGTATTTGTTGCTGAAATGGCTCTAGGGAGAAACGCATTAGCAAGCACATTGCTTGCTCCTGTTAAGTTGGCTGGTAAGAATTGGTATCCATTAGGAATTCTTTTCTTCATAGCTCCCCTAGGAATAGCATCATATTATTCAGTGATAATGGGATGGACTGCAGATACTTTGTTCCATTCTTTATTTTTTGGATTACCGAAGAATTTAACTGAAGCAGAAACCTTCTTTGGTTCTATTAGTAGTGGCAGCAGTGTTTTGTTGGGGCACTTATTAAGTCTTGTACTTACAGCAATAATAGTTTCATCAGGTATAAAAAAAGGAATAGAAAAAGTTACTAGATATTTCATGCCAATACTTTTCATAATTATTGTGATTCTTGCTATTTGGGCTACTTCACTTTCAGGAGCATGGGAAGGATATAAAACATTTCTACTTAAGTTTGATTTTAATGAATTGAGAAATCCTCAAACAATAAGAAACGCTTTTACACAAGCATTCTTTTCATTAAGCTTAGGGATTGGAATTATGGTTACCTACGCATCCTATTTGAATAAAAAAAGTAATCTCCCAAAACTAAGTGTTGGAGTTGCATCACTAGATACTTTGGTTGGACTTATGGCTGGATTTATAACTTTCCCAATAGTTTTAACATTCGGTTTAAGTGACGCTATTTCTGAATCAACTGTTGGTGCTTTATTCATCTCAATTCCAACAGGTCTAGGTTCATATGGTACAGCTGGAAGAATCGTAGCTGTTGCTTTTTTTGCACTAGCTTATATCGCAGCAATAACTTCATCTGTTTCATTATTAGAGGTTCCAGTTTCCTCTTTAATGGATAAATTCGGCTTCAAAAGAGAAAAAGCGGTTTGGTTGATAACTCTTTTCCTATTCTTAGCAGGCATCCCTTCCGCATTAAATTTAAATATTCTTGGAACAGTTGATTCGATTTTTGGAGGGGTATTGCTAATCTTTGGTGGATTCTTAGTTACTTTCTTCATGGGATGGGTAGTCCCTGGAAAATTTAATGAAGAACTTAGTGGTTCAAAAGTTGGAACCAAAACGACACGTTATTTGAAATTCATGACAAGATGGGTTGCGCCCCCAATTATTGGTTTTGGATTATTTATTAGTGTGTTTGATTTGCTAAAAGGCTGGGTTAGTTAGAAAAGTTTTTAAAAGTAATATAGTGTAGGAATAAAGGGGGGACCTATAAGTCGATAAAAATTTAATTTTTGAACTTTTCACATTATCTTTAAGCAAAATTAAAAAATACTCGTCAATAAATTTATATTTGCAATTGCTTCATGTTTTAAGAGTTAATAAAAAGGAGAAATTATTTTTGTTTTTAAAAGTCTAAAATTTTTCCAAAAAAAATGTTATTCTTTGGAACCTTTTTTTTAATATTAAATTTTAACTTCTATTTTATCTAAAAAGTTCTAGCAAAAACAATCCCTAATAGAATCTATATAAGATACATTTAGGTGTTTAATTTAAAGAAATTACAACACCGACAAGAATAGATAAAAATTTGATGTCAACCAAATCTGATTCATTAAAAGAAAAACTTATAGAAAATTTTTCTGAATTTTCTCAACTATCTGACTATTCTTTTATGAATTCTCTTAAAGCAGATCCTCAATCAACAAAAGATGGATATGATCATAAACCGCGTTCAGTATATTCAGGTCATTACGTACCAGTTGTTCCAACCGCTATTCCAGAACCAGAATATATTGCCCATAGCAAAAAACTTTTTAAAGAACTAAGACTAAGCTCAGATCTCACTAAAGACAAGAATTTTTGTCGTTTTTTCTCAGGTGATATTTCTGCCGCTAATCATCCAATGAGTCCTGTTGGTTGGGCAACAGGTTATGCATTATCAATTTACGGGACTGAATATACCCAACAATGTCCTTTTGGCACAGGGAATGGTTATGGTGATGGCAGAGCAATTTCTGTTTTTGAAGGTTTATTCAATGGGAAAAGAATGGAGATGCAACTTAAAGGAGGGGGTCCAACTCCCTACTGTCGTGGAGCAGATGGTAGGGCTGTCTTAAGATCTAGCGTTAGAGAATTTCTTGCACAGGAATTAATGGATGCCTTTGGAATTCCTACCTCAAGGTCTTTAACACTTTTTGTATCAAGATCAGAAAAAGTTAGGAGGCCATGGTATTCCAAAGGCTCTAGATATTTTGAACCTGACATCATGATTGATAATCAAGCTGCAATTACTACAAGAGTCGCTCCATCTTTTTTACGAGTTGGACAGCTTGAACTTTTTTCAAGACGAGTTCGCAATAATATTCATGATGAAGCTCTTAATGAACTAAAGATGATAGTTCAACATCTTATTGATAGAAACTATAAAGATGAAATTGAATATGAGATTTCACTTGAAAGTAAGGTAATAAAACTGGCTTGCTTGTATAGATCCAGACTTATATCTCTTGTAACTAACTGGATGCGAGTTGGTTATTGCCAGGGTAATTTCAATAGTGATAATTGTGCTGCTGGTGGCTACACATTGGACTATGGACCCTTTGGATTCTGCGAATTATTTGATCCAAGATTTCAACCATGGACAGGAGGAGGTGAGCATTTCTCATTTTTTAACCAACCTTCTGCTGCGGAAATTAACTTTAAAACATTTTGTTCTTCTCTTAGCCCGTTACTCTCAGAAAGTAAACATGATTTTGAAAAGCTAGAACAAATCGAAAAGGACTTTTCAGAATTAATGAATAATGAATTGATGAAAATGTGGGCAAACAAGCTTGGTTTAGAACATTACAACGAAACTCTAATAAATGAATTTTTTAATCTCATGGTCATTTCAAAAGCAGACTATACAATTTTGTTCCGTAAACTCTCTGAAATCCCGGATAACTTAGATTCTTTAAAAGACTGTTTCTATTTACCAATTAATGACGAGCTCAATAATAGGTGGGAAGTATGGCTTAAAAACTGGCAATCAGTCTTGAAGAAAGAGGGAAATATTAAAGCAAAATCGGCATTAATGAAATCCCTTAATCCAGTCTATACTTGGCGCGAATGGATTGTCGTTTCCGCATATGAAGAAGCTGAGAAGGGAAATTACAAAAAAATAAAAGAGCTACAGGATGTCTTTAGCAATCCATATGTAGAACAACCCCCAGAAATAGATCAAAAATATAATCGACTAAAGCCAAGCCAGTATTTTAACTATGGAGGAGTATCTCATTACAGTTGTTCTTCGTAAAAGGTGAATCCTAAAAATGCAGATTGAATAACTTAGAGAAAATTTTAATCATTTATGGCCGTAGGCATTCCAACAACAGATACAACTCCCACTTGAAGTATGGCCGGCTTCTTCCCAACATTTTTCACATAGTGGCTCCCTCCATTATTACTCTCTATAAATGCATCACCCGCTTTAAAGAAATTAATTTCTTCACCCCTCACATGTTTTAATCTTCCTCTGGTGACATGAATCAACATTGGGGAAGGATGAGTATGAATCGGAGTTTTCAAGCCAACTGGAATGTTTACTTTTAAGAGTCTTAATTCAGGCTTACCCTCGAGATAATTAAAATTTTTCCCACTAAGTCCTTTTGAACTTTGAATAATAGGTATAACTTCAATCTTTTCTTCAGCAAAAGAAGGTTGTGGTAAAGCTAAATTCGCAATAAAAAGGAAGCAAAATGGAATAAATTTTTTAATTTCATTAGATATTTGATTTTCATAAATAATAGGTATTTTGCAAAAATAATAACTAATTTATTTTTTATATAACTTTTCTAATTGCTTAATTTCTTCTGTTAAATCCTTACCTCTCTTATTAAATTTATTATTTTTAATAACTATTGGGATAATCCACCAGGCTTGAAGACCTAAAAAGATAAATACTAGGATCAATAATTCAAAAGTACCAGGCTGCATTTGATAAATAATTCTTCTTTGCTAAAAAATATTATTCTAAAAGTTATTAAACATTCATGAGATATTCAATATTTCTAGGCTGCCTCTAATTCAATGTTAAGTTCAATTCCCTTTGAAATAATTGCTTCTTTAAATTCAATAAGTTTGGAAATTATTCTTTGCTTCTCAGGATCTGTTTTATGGATATCATCTACAACTTCCTGTATTGCAAGTGTTACTTTTTGTAGTTTGATTTCTAGATCTTCCCTGTAATTCATAAGCTTAAAGAAATTATCTTATTTATTAAAAAACAAAATAATTATTAGTAAATAAGTACTTAACCTTAAAAGGATTGACAGCAAAACAAGGAGGATATAATTTATAGTACAAACGTATTAATAATCAACCAGCCAATTAAGAGTAAAGTATGGAGCCTAGGTACTCATTTGGTTGTAGCACGAGCAAACCCAACGGATGCTTACTAAATCCTGAAGGTAGCAGACTTATCTTTTTCGAAGAATGCAAAAATTCTCTTGAACCTAATTCAAAAATTCATACTCATCTTTTCTTTACAAATCACCTTGGCGAACCAGGTGGGTATAAATCCTCTGAAAAACTCAACATAGACTCAGCCTGGGAAAAGTGGCACGAACTGCACCAAAAAGGATGGACTGAAGTATCTCATAATTACGGATAAGTGATCCAGGCAAGAAAAAGCCTTTATAGATGAGAGGTGCAAAATAGCTCCTTTTTTTTTATCTTGCTATACAAATAATAAAAGATGATTTAACTTCTTCTGCTTCAATGAAATATTGTGGAATTAACTGAGCTAATTAGGGATTATGTTGCTACAGAATTATTATCAAATATTGAACTTGACTTTCTTGAAGGAGAATTATGGGAAACTACGCAACATATCGCAGAAATAAATACAGTAATCAAAGCCCCTAAAAAAATATGCAAGAAATTAGGACTAGATGAAAAATCTTGTTGGCATTTATGCTGTGCAGCAGTTCTTGACTCCTCAAGACCATTAAAAAATGGACAAAATAGAGTTGATGATTTTAAAAAACTAATTAATCTAAATGAAATCAGCTACATATAAAAAAGACTCAATGATACGTTTACTTATTGCATCAATTCTTTTTTTTATACCACTAGGAGGTTTTGCTGATGAAAAGCAAAGAGAAATTGAAAATGAAGCTATAAATCTTGTCATTAAAAAATATGGAAAAGGCCTAGAAAATAGATTAAAAGGAACGGGAGTAACCCCCAGTTATCGAAGTTGGTATGAAAATGATTGTTTTGTAAGTATTGCAGCAGGTACATACCAAGAAGATGCTTGGACGGCAATTAAGTGGTTTAGCGTTAATGTCTGTTCTGAATCAGCTGAAATAATGGAAAGTGAATGAAGGGAATAAGACGCCTATTAGTTTTGCAGCATTTAGAAATAGAGGGGCCAGGTCTTTTTGAACAATTTGCTAAAGAAAGAAATTTAAAAATTGAAATAATTCGTTTAGATAATAAAAATCCTCTGCCTCAAACAAAAAATGGTGACTTAATTTTAATTATGGGTGGACCAATGGGAGTTAAAGATATTGGAAGTGACAGATATCCATGGCTTAAGTTAGAAAGAGATTTTATAAAAAAAGAATTAGAAAATGAGAGACCTATAATCGGTGTTTGCTTAGGTGCTCAGTTACTTGCGAGTGCTGCTGGAGGAGATGTAGAAATTCTTAAATATGGATCACCTCCAAAAGCATTACCAGAAATTGGATGGTCTCAAATTTTTATAGACAAATCGAATAAAGACTTTAAAGCACTATTTGAAGATCCTTTTCATGTACTGCATTGGCATGGAGATAGGATTTTATTACCTAATAAAGCAGTACTCATTGCTAGTAGTGCACGTTGTAAGGAACAATTTTTTAGGATTGGTAATTTTGCTTATGGATTACAATTCCATATAGAGACAATGGGAGGAATGATAAATAAGTGGATTAAAGAAGATAAAGAATTTGTCTTTAAAGGATTGGGCTCGAATGGTCAGGAAATTTTAAAAGAAGAGAATAAAAAATATATTGATAAAACTTTTTTCAAAAGAAAGCTTTTAATAAATAAATTATTTGAATTATTAGATAATTAAAAAGGGAATAATATAATCATCCAGTAAAAAGGGCTTGATAAAGCCCTGAAAAAAAATTAAAAAGGAATTCACCTAGAAAATTCCTGGAAGAATTTGACCAGTAAAATAATAAGCCCCCACAAGAGCGAACATTCCAAGCATTGCTGCTTTACCATTAAGCTTTTCAGCTTTTTCGGTCATGATTTTTTTTGCGAATTCCATAACAAAGTGAAATAAATTATATCTAAAAACTAATTATTCAAATTTTAGAATGATGTAGTTTTTTCTACCAAATTGATATCTTTCTAAGGATTTTAAATAAAATACTTAAACAACGAATTGAACTCTTAATAGAGTTCCAGCAAATATGTAAAGCGTAGCAAGCCTAAAAAACAACTATTTAAATGTATATGTCACTGATCTGTAACATTTATGTAGTAAATATCTTGAAAATAACTTAGTTTTAGCTTAATACTTTACATTTATTAATAGAAGTGTTACATTAATTAACAATTACACAACTTTAATGGCTAATTCAAACGTTACTACTGAATCAGGTGGCAGACAGAATATGTTTCCTACTGAGACACGTCCTTACATAGATGAGTCTGTTTCTTACGACAGCTACCCACAAAATGCAGAAAAAGTTAACGGTCGTTGGGCAATGATTGGCCTTGTTGCGTTAGTAGGTGCTTACGTTTCAACCGGGCAAATTATTCCTGGGATTTTTTAATGAGTCCACTTTCAGGTTTCTTAGCCGTAATTGTATTCTTTACAGCCATCCTCGTTGCTTATTTAACCAAGCAATTTCAAAAAGAAAATTTAAACTATTCATCTTCTAATCAAATGAAAAACACAAACACAAAAGTCAAAACAATCGAAAAAGAAAAAGTTGTTGCTGAAACTCTTAACGGCAGATTCGCAATGCTTGGATTAATTGCTGCTGTTGGAGCATACCTAACAACAGGTCAAATAATTCCTGGTTTCGTTTAAAAACCTACTATTTAACATTTCAACAAATCAGAAAAATGGAAAATTCAAAAACAACTTATTGGCAAAACGCCGAGAGAACTAATGGAAGAATGGCAATGATGGGCTTATTTGCATTAGTTGTAAATTATGGCTTATTCGGATGGATAATCCCAGGAATTTTTTAAAATGAATTTAGGCTTACTTTTTCTTAAAGTAAATACTTTGGGAGTTATAACTCTTTCTGAACTTGATTGGATAACTAACCATCAATCTGAATTTTCAAGGTTAGATATGGCTTTAGTTATTAAGATCGGCCGTCTTATGGATTCTGGAGTAGTAGAAATTGATAATAGATTGCCCGTTTAATTTTTAAGAAAATGATCGTCATGAGTGTTTGTCAATAGGGATACTGACAAACACTTCTTTATGAGAAAAAATAATTGTAAAAAAAAAGAGATTGTTTCTTAGCTAAAAACAATCTCTCAATTACCTAATTTTTACATGAAAATTTCAAGTAAGCTTTCAAAGCTTAACTGATTTGTTTTTATAGTAAATCCGTAAAAATGCTTTTGTAATTTATCTTTTTAAACCACCTCTTTTTATCCAAAGGAACCATGTAACCCAAATAGGAGGAAGGAATCTGATTAAAAAAGAAATTTTATAAATATAAAATGGGGCATTTTCACTTTGAAATAAATTCATCAAAAAGGAAGATATAGTTACCCAAAGTAAAATTATTAATATATTTGCTCCCAGCAAAGCGAACTTATTTTGTTTGAATATTTTTGGCATAAAATAAATTTTTTATATTCTTAATTTTAAATAATCTCGGGAAATAAATTATACATTTTCAAAAAAACTTTAAATTTAAAATCCATATCCAAATAAAAAAAGTACTAAATTTCAATCCCTCTCCAAATAACAATCCAAAAGCAATAGGTGGAGAAAATATTACAAAAAGAATAGAGAATAAACTAAATAACGCAAATGATCCTCTTAGAAAAAAATTCTTTCTTTTTGTTCTTCTTAGATTTTTTAAAGTATTCCACTCCCATTCAATAAACTTATAGAACTTTTCTGATAATAAAAAAAAATACTTCATTAATATTATTAATTTCTATCAGCTTTTCTTATTTATAAAATTAATTTCACCTGTTAGCAATAAACCTTATCCCCTTCTTCAGAAAGATAGTAAATTTTATTTTCTGAACTTACGAAGAAAGTTAATCCCTTATATTGTGATCTTTTAAATTTATCTAATCTAAGTTTGTGTAAATCCCAATTATCAGTGCTTATGTCAGGATTAAATTCTTGTTCTTTTAAGAAAGGTACATAAGTTGGACTAGTTGTTGTTTTTTGAGCTAACCCTCTATTTCGTTTTGAATAAAAAAGTAATAAAAATAAAAGTACAAAAAAAAGAATTAATAATATATTTGTCATTGTCAATTTTTCTAATTTGAAAAAACTTTATTTGGAGAATCAAGAACTTTTCACAATAAATTGCTTAGTAAGTAAAAAATCCTATTTTTATATTCTTGTATTTTTGAATACTTATCAAGGGGTTACCTAAATCAGATTATAAAATCAGTCGCATTTTCAACATGATTCAAAATTCCATGAATACTCCTTATGCAAAAAGAGTAGCTGAAAAATTTAGAGAGGCTCAAAACTATTTAAAAACTAATGGTTTTAGTAGATCAACTAAACATTTACTAGAAGATATTGAAAATTCTGTTGAAAAATAATGCCAATACCCCCTCACTTACCACAACTACAATATGGCTACGATGATGGCTTTACAACCATTGTTTTTGGGTTAATAGGAAGCTGCTTAGGATGTATCTTAATTTTATTAATTTCATTTTTTGAATTTAAATTCAAAAAAGCAAAATAGTAAGCCTTAAGAGACTTACTAAACGTTAAATAAGAACTCCATTACATCACCTTCGTTAACAATATATTCCTTACCTTCACTTCTTAAAAGACCTTTAGTTTTTGCATTGGCAATTGAACCTGAATCAATTAAATTTTGATAAGAAATAGTCTGAGCTCTTATAAATCCTTTTTCGAAATCAGTATGAATTACTCCTGCTGCCTGTGGCGCAGTCATCCCATCTTTTATTGTCCAAGCTTTTGTCTCCTTTTCTCCGGTAGTGAAATAAGTTTTTAATCCCAATAATTTATATGTTGATCTAATTAATGAACTTAATCCCCCTTCTTCTACTCCTAAGCCAATAAGGTAGTCTTTTTTATCTTCTGCTTCTAACTCTATTAATTCAGATTCGACTTGCGCTGAAATTTTTATACATTCTGTATTTTCATTACTTGCAAAACTCTGAACTTTTGATGAGAAATCATTACCTTCAGCTAAATCATTTTCATTCAAATTTGTTGCGTAAATGATTGGTTTAGCAGTAAGGAAGCCTAGTTGCTTGATTATTAAATTTTCTTCTTCACTCAAAGATATTGATCTAACTGAAAGTCCTTTCTGTAGCTCTTCTTCAATTTTTTCTAGTAAGTTATCTTCTTTTGCTGCCTCTTTACTAGTTCTAACCTGTTTTTTAATTCTTTCTCTTCTTTTTTGGAGTTGAGATAAATCAGCTAAATTCAATTCCAGATTAATTATTTCAATGTCATCCAAGGGATCTACCTTACCGGAAACATGAATTACATCACTATCTTCAAAGCACCTTACAACATGAACTATTGCATCAACCTCCCTGATATTTGACAAAAATTTATTTCCCAAACCTTCACCTTTACTAGCTCCTTTTACTAATCCTGCAATATCTACAAATTCAATTTTTGTTGGGATAATATTTTGGCTTGAACTTAAATTACCTAGCTCTTGTAACCTTTGATCTGGGACAGAAACTATGCCTTTATTAGGTTCTATCGTACAAAAGGGAAAATTAGCCGCTTGAGCTTTAGCATTTTCTACAAGTGCATTAAATAAAGTTGATTTTCCAACATTTGGTAATCCAATAATACCGGCTTTTAACATTTGAAAAAATTTATGGAAAAACTATTCAGAAAACATCTTCTAGTAATATAGTATTTACTTAACCAATCTTGGATAAGTTATTTATAATCTACTTGATTATTTATTTAGTTCCCAAATATTCTCAATTACTTTTTTTCAAAAGAAATGTTTGATTTAATAAAAAAAAATATAAATCTAAGAAGTGGAATTATATTACTTTTTTTAACTATATTCTTCGTTGTCATAACCAATTCCTTCAAGAAAAATAAATCAAAAGACATTTCTGATTTTGTAGTTCAAGTTGAAAAAGGAATCCTCTCAGATTCAATTAATACGAGTGGTGAAGTAAAAGCAATAAGGACAAGCAATATTGGGCCTCGGAAGCAAGGCGTAATAAAAGAAATCAAAGTAGATGAGGGCGATCTTGTGAAAAAAGATCAGGTTTTAGCTTCTCTTGATGATGAAGACTTTATCTATAAAATTGAAGAACTTGAATTAAATGTAGAAAAACAAAAATCTGAATTTTTAAGAAGGGAATATTTATATCAAGAAGGTGCGGTAAGTAAAGAAGACTATGAAAGTTATAAAAATAACTACAACATTAGTAGCGCAAAACTTAATGATGCAAAAGCTGAAAAAAGTTTCTATCTAATTAAAGCTCCTTATGGAGGAAAGATAACTGCAAAATATGCTGAGATAGGATCTTATGTCACACCAAGTACAAACTTAAGTTCAGACCCTAAAACCAAAAACTTTATTTTTGAACTATCAGAGGGGCTAGAAATTGTTGCTAAAGTTCCTGAGAGTGACATTGGCAGAATAAAAATAGGTCAAGAAGCCTCAGTAAGAATTGAGGCTTACCCCTCAAAAAAATATAATGCCATAGTTAAAAAAATAGCTACAAGAGCTGTAAAAGATAATAATGTAACCTCATTCGAAGTAACTTTAAATTTTAGAGATATTTCTGAAGAAATCAAAATTGGAATGACTGCAGATCTTGAATTTAGAGTCGAAGGTAATGAAGAAAAAATCCTAGTTCCAACAGTTTCTATTGTCACAGAAAAAGGTGAAAAAGGAATTTTGAAAGTTGATAAAAACAATTCTCCCAAATTTGAAAAAATCGAAATTGGTATTAGTAGTGGAAATAAAACTTCAGTAATTGATGGATTAGAACCTGGAGAGCAAATCTTTATTGATATCCCACCTTGGGCTAAGAAGAGAAAATGAGTTTAAAATCTGAAAACTCTAAAAAACCAATTTTACTTTTAGTCGATGGCCACTCACTTGCTTTTAGAAGTTTCTATGCATTTAGCAAGGGGATTGATGGAGGTTTAACCACTAAAGAGGGATTTCCAACAAGTGTCACTTATGGATTTCTAAAAAGCCTTCTGGATAATTGTAAAAATATTAGTCCTGAGGGTGTTTGTATTACGTTTGATACAGAAAAACCTACTTTCAGACATGAATTAGATCCAAATTATAAAGCCAATAGAGATGTAGCACCAGATGTTTTTTTTCAGGATATTGAACAACTAGAAATCATTTTAGAAGAAAGCCTTAATTTACCAATTTTTAAATCTCCAGGATACGAAGCAGATGATCTCCTAGGCACAATTGCAAATGATGCTTCTTCTAAAGGATGGTGCGTGAATATTCTTTCTGGAGATAGGGACTTATTTCAATTAGTAGATGATCAAAAAGATATTTATGTACTTTATATGGGTGGTGGTCCATATGCGAAAAGTGGAAATCCAACTCTTATGAATGAAAATGGAGTAAAAGAAAAATTAGGTGTTGCGCCAGAAAGAGTAGTTGATCTCAAAGCCCTAACTGGTGATAGTTCTGATAATATTCCAGGTATTAAAGGGGTAGGTCCAAAAACTGCAATTAATCTACTAAAAGAGAACGACACGCTTGATGGAATCTATCAGGCTTTGGACAAGATTCAGCAGAACAACGATAAGAAATATAAAGGATTCATCAAAGGTTCAGTCATAGAAAAGCTCAGGAACGATAAACATAATGCTTTTCTTTCCAGAGATTTAGCAAAAATAAATACTGAGGTGCCTTTAATTTTAAGTAACGGTTATGAATTAAAAAATATAAATCAAGAACTACTTTCAGAGTCACTGAAAAAATTAGAACTATCAACACTTCTTAGACAAATTGATATTTTCAATTCAACTTTCAGCAAAGGTGGTTTTGACAAAAATAATGTAGCTAAAGAGGAAGAGAAAGATCCAAAGGTATCAAGCAAAAGTGAATTAGAAAATAGTGAAAATAAAATCCCTAAAATCAACGTAACTGTTGTAAATGATTTCGAATTACTTGATAAATTAATTCAAAGATTAGACAAGACTAATCAAATAGTTTCTTTAGATACAGAGACCAATAGTTTGAATCCAATCGATGCGGAACTTGTTGGGATAGGGTTATGTCTTGGAGAAGAAAATGATGATTTATTTTATATACCTCTTGGTCATCAAACAAAAAAGGAGACCTCCAATCAATTATCAATTGAAGATGTTTTCTCAAAGCTAAGAAATTGGATAGAAGATCCAAAAAAAGAAAAGGCACTCCAAAATTCTAAATTTGATAGGCAAATATTTTTTAATCATGGACTTGATCTTAAAGGCGTAACCTTTGACACCTTGTTAGCAGACTACCTTCTTAATAATCAGGAGAAACATGGATTAAGTGAAATTAGTTTTAGATTATTTGGATTTAAGCCTCCTTCATTTAAGGAGACAGTTGGAAAAAATAAAGACTTTTCATTTGTTGATATTGATGAAGCAAGTATTTACTGTGGTTATGATGTTTTTCTAACTTTTAAGATTGTCAAAATTTTTAAAGAAATTTTTTCAAAGGAAAAAGATGAATTAACCAAATTGTTCGAAGAAATCGAGCTGCCTTTAGAGCCGGTATTGTCCCAAATGGAAATGAATGGCATAACCATCGACATACCTTATTTGGATAAACTCTCAAAAGAATTAAAAAGTACCTTAGAAGATATTGAAATTAAAGTTTATGAGTTAGCAGAGGAAAGTTTCAATTTATCCTCACCAAAACAACTTGGTGAGATCTTGTTTGAAAAATTAAATTTGGATAAGAAAAAATCACGGAAAACAAAAACAGGATGGAGCACAGATGCAGTAGTTCTGGAAAGATTAGTCGACGAACATGAAATAATCCAACATTTAATAAAACATAGAACTCTTAGCAAATTACTTAGTACCTATATTGATGCTCTTCCAAATCTTATTAACGAAAAGACAGGAAGAGTTCATACAAACTTTAATCAAGCTGCTACAGCGACTGGGAGACTAAGTAGTAGCAATCCTAATCTTCAAAATATCCCGGTTAGGACTGAATTTAGTAGAAGAATCAGAAAAGCATTCTTACCTGAAAAAAATTGGAAACTTTTATCAGCTGATTATTCTCAGATCGAATTAAGAATACTCTCTCACTTAGCGGATGAAGAAATACTAATAAATGCATTTCATAAAAATGAAGACATTCATTCTTTGACTGCAAGATTAATTTTTGAGAAAGAAGAAATTTCCTCTGATGAGAGGAGAGTTGGGAAAACAATAAATTTCGGAGTTATCTATGGTATGGGAATTAAAAAGTTTGCACGTTCTACCGGAGTAAGTATTCCAGAAGCAAAAGAATTCCTAATAAAATACAAAGAAAGATATTCAAAAATTTTCAAATTTCTTGAACTTCAAGAAAGGCTTGCCTTATCAAAAGGTTATGTAAAAACAATTTTTGGAAGAAAGAGAGAATTTAAGTTTGATAAAAATGGACTTGGAAGATTACTAGGAAAAGATCCTTACGAAATTGACTTGCAAGCCGCAAGAAGAGCTGGCATGGAAGCACAGTCACTTAGAGCCGCAGCCAATGCCCCAATTCAGGGTTCAAGTGCAGATATTATTAAAATTGCAATGGTTCAACTAAATAAAAAATTCATAGAAATGAATGTTCCAGCAAAAATGCTTTTACAAGTTCATGATGAATTATTGTTTGAAGTTGAACCAGATTCTTTGGAAATTACGACGAAATTAGTAAAGAAGACTATGGAAGATTGTGTAAAATTAAATGTGCCTCTTTTAGTTGATATTGGAATTGGAGACAATTGGATGGAGACAAAATAAACCTCATGAAATACTTATTTTAAGATGATCAAACTTTTTAATACTTTAAGCAAAAAAGTTGAGGTTTTTAAGCCTATTGATGATGTAGTAAAAATTTATTGTTGTGGGGTAACTGTTTATGATTTATGTCATCTTGGTCATGCCAGAAGTTATATCGCTTGGGATGTATTGAGAAGATTCTTAATTTACAGTGATTTCAAAGTAAAGTATGTTCAAAATTTTACAGATATTGATGACAAGATCTTAAAAAGAGCGAAAGAAGAACGCAGTTCAATGAAGGAAGTATCTGAAAAGAATATCATTGAATTTCATGAAGATATGGATTCTTTAGGGATAATGCGTCCGGATAGTATGCCAAGAGCAACGAATCATATATGCAATATCTGCTCCTTCATCACAATCCTTGAGGACAAAGGTTATGCATACTCTAGAGATGGAGACGTTTATTATTCTGTTTTCAAAAATAAAAATTATGGAAAGCTAAGTAATCAAAATTTACAAGAACAAAATATAAATCAGCAAGGAAGAATGGTTAATGAGGAAAATAGTAAAAAACTTAATCCGCAGGATTTTGCGCTCTGGAAAAAAGCCAAAGATGATGAACCATTTTTTGATTCGCCATGGGGTAAAGGTAGGCCAGGATGGCATATTGAATGTTCGGCGATGGTTAAAGATGAATTAGGAGATACTATAGATATCCATTTAGGTGGTTCTGATTTGATTTTTCCACATCATGAGAATGAAATCGCCCAATCAGAAGCAGCCAATGGCAAAAAGCTAGCTAACTATTGGTTACACAATGGGATGGTGAATGTAAATGGACAAAAGATGAGTAAATCCCTTAAAAATTTTAAAACTATCAGAGAGCTAATTAAGTCAGGTATAAGCCCTATGACTTTGCGATATTTTGTTATGACTGTGAATTATAGAAAACCACTTGATTTTACTGAAGAAGCTTTAAGGAGTGCTTCAGAAGCTTGGAAAAACATTAATGTAGCCCTTTCTTTTATGGATCTTACAAAAGGTGTTTTTAGATCTATTGATAAAGATGAATCTATCGAAGAAGAATATAAAGAGAAAATAAGTTTTGAATTATCACAAAAAAAGCTTAAATTTTCTGAGGCTCTGGGAAATGACCTCAATACAGCAGGTGCTATTGCAATTATTTACGATTTAGCGAAACCATTAAAAAACTTTTTAAACCAATTTCAAAGGGTTGAAGGTTTTAAAATAGACCCAAATCAAAAATTCTTTCTACTTGAAAATTTTAAAACTCTTGAGAAGTTGACAGAGGTACTTGGTCTTAAAAAAGAAGTTTTAGTAAAAGAAAGTAAAATAACAGAAGAAGAAATATCATCTCTTATTAATGAAAGATTGAAAGCAAAAATGGAAAAGAATTATGCGAAGGCCGATGAAATAAGAAATTTGTTAAAAGAAAAAGGTATTGAACTTATTGATCAATCAAAGGAAATAACAACATGGATAAGGGTCTAAATTTTAAGAAAAAAGCCAATTTGAAATTTTTGTTTTTTAAATACACCTTTAAATGGGAAGATATAAGAAATATCAGAGAAAATTGAAATACATTACTGTGCTTGGTTCTACTGGTTCAATAGGGACTCAAACTCTCGAAATAGCTAGTGAGCAGCCTGATAAGTTTAAAGCCGTAGCTCTTTCTGCAGGAAGAAATATTAATTTATTAACTGAACAAGTTAAAACACATAAACCAGAGGTAGTTGCAATTCAGGATGAAAGTCTTATAGAAGATTTAAAAGATAATATTAATAACTTAGATTTGGATGATGCTCCCTTGGTTTTAGGTGGAAAGCAAGGGATTAACGCAGTTGCAGCATGGGATAAGGCAGATACTGTGATAACAGGGATAGTAGGCTGTGCAGGCTTAATTCCAACAATGTCAGCAATTAATGCGGGGAAAAATATTGCACTTGCTAACAAAGAAACTTTAATTGCGGCAGGACCAATTGTTATTCCTGCACTAAAGAAAAATAATAGTAGGCTTTTACCTGCTGATTCAGAACACTCTGCTATCTTTCAATGTTTACAAGGATTACCTAATTATGAAAATACAGATTTTTCAACAGGAGAGATGCCTAAAGGTTTAAAAGCCATACATTTAACAGCTTCTGGTGGTGCTTTCAGAGATTGGGCCGTTGAGGATTTAAAGCATGTCACAGTGGAAGATGCGACTTCACATCCTAATTGGGATATGGGGAAAAAAATAACTGTAGATTCTGCAACTCTTATGAATAAAGGATTAGAAGTTATAGAAGCTCATTATTTATTTGGGACCTCTTACGAAAATATCGAAATAGTTATCCACCCTCAAAGTATTATTCATTCAATGATTGAGATGGAAGATTCTTCAGTATTAGCTCAATTAGGTTGGCCAGATATGAAACTACCTATTTTATATGCAATGAGTTGGCCTGAGAGATTTAAAACAAATTGGAAAAGATTAAACCTAAGTGAAATTGGAAAATTAACTTTTAAAGAGCCAGACGAGTTTAAATATCCATGCATGGGACTTGCCTATGCTGCAGGAAAATCTTCTGGAACTATGCCTGCAGTATTAAATGCTGCTAATGAAATGTCTGTTGAACAATTCCTCAAAGAAAAAATTTCTTTTCAAGAAATTCCAACTTTTATAAGTAAAGCTTGTGAATCACATATGGAGAATTTGAATTTGAGTCCCGAATTGGAGGATATTCTTGAAGTAGACAATTGGGCCAGACTTTTTGTTGAGCAAGAAATTAAAAAAGGGAAAAAATACGTAAGTATTGGATAAAAGTGAATATAAAAAAACATCTTTTACTATGCGCAACTCCCACAAAACAGAAATGCTTTAAAGGCAATGAAGGTCAAAAAACATGGGAATGTCTGAAAAAGACTTTAAAAAAATTTGAAAATGATCCCTCTACAAAAAACGTTCATATATTAAGATCAAAAGCTGACTGTTTAAGGGTATGTAAGAACGGCCCAATTCTTCTTATTTGGCCTGATGGTATTTGGTATGAGAAGGTTTCTCCAGAAAAAATTTCTGAAATTTTTACCTCACATATTATTAACGGTAAGCCAATAGAAAAATGGATTTTCAAAAAAACACCATTTTTAAATAGTCCTAGATACTTATGAACCAGTTCTTTACGACTTCGTCTGACCAGCAGCCATTAATCGAATGAAAACCATTATGACCTCCTTTTTCAGTTATAAAAATAGTTAATTTATCAATAGATTCTTTTCTTAAATTCAAAGTATCCTTATATGGAACCCAGGGATCATCCTTGGCATGAATAAAAAGCATTGGAGGTAACTTTTTTATTGAGTTTTGGATTCTAAAAATTGGAGAAGCTTTAATATAATAATCCTCTAAAGAATTAAATCCCCAACTAGGAGCTGTAAATTTCTGATCAAATTCTCTTATACTTTTTAAATTTCTAATTTTTATTCTTAATTTCTCGTTATCAAGGAGTTTGCCTTCATCATTAAATCCCTCCCATAACTGATTTTTTAAGCGGTGAAGTAACCATTTTTGGTAGATAGAATTTCTAGGTTTTTCAATACAGAGACTACATGAAGATAAATTTAAAGGGGTACTCACGCAGGCAAGGCCATCTAAAAGTTTTTCTCCTTTGTTTTCATCGTAATCTAGGCAGGCATTTAAAAGAATTGTTCCGCCTAAAGATAATCCAACTCCATAAATTGGAAGATTATTATTCCTTTTCATAAGATCTTTGAATTCTAAATTAATCAATTTTTTAAAATTATTAATTGCTGAAATAACATCACTGGAGCATCTAGCACAATAATTTCCTTTAGCCAAATATCTCGCTGATCCAGATCCTCTTAGATTTAATTTAAGAACTCCAAAACCATTATTTGCTAATTTCCTAGATATTCTTCTTAAACCAAACCGTTTAGTTGAGCCCCCTAAACCATGGGTAACGATTACAAAACCCCTAAGTAAGTTTAAGTTTTCAGGTAATTCTAAAAAACCTAAAAGATAATCACATTCAAATTTTTTAGAAAGAATTTTATTAATCGGAAAGAATATTTTTTTATTTTTTTTTGATTTACCAAAATCAATAACAAAAGTATCTCTCAAAGTTTGTAAGTCGCCACCTATCCAAGGTAAGACTTCTCGAAATGGCTTATTTTTTAAGTAATCTGAAAAACTAAAAGATATACTATTATTTCTCCCCAACTCCAAGATCCTTTAATTCTCCAATCAAATCATTCAGCACCTTTTTTGCATCACCAAAGACCATTGAGGTATTTGGCAGATCAAATAAATCATTTTTTATTCCGGAGTAACCTGCACTCATACCACGTTTAATTACAAATACAGTTCTTGCTTCCTGCACATCAAGAACTGGCATGCCATATAAAGGAGAAGAGCTATCATTTTTAGCTTGAGGATTAACCACATCATTTGCTCCTAAAACTAAGACAACATCCGTTGCTGGAAAATCAGGATTTACAACGTCCATCTCTTTAAGTTGTTCGTAAGGAACATCTGCTTCTGCTAAAAGTACATTCATATGTCCAGGCATCCTCCCTGCTACAGGATGAATTGCGTAAACAACTTCAATACCATTTTGCTCTAGTTTTTTTGTTACTTCCCTTAGAGTATGTTGAGCTTGAGCTACTGCCAGACCATAACCAGGAACAATAATTACCTTGTTGGCTGCCTCTAAAGTCAATGCGCATTCTTCAACACTACAAGAAGTTATATTTGTATATTCTCCTGAACCAGAAGAGGCTGTACTTTGTGCCGATAAAGATCCTCCAAAAAGAACTGAGACCAATGATCTATTCATACCCTTGCACATTACTTGAGTAAGTATTAGACCTGCCGCTCCAACCATTGCGCCTGCTACTATCAAAAGCTGACTATCTACAACGAAACCTGCTGCTGCTGCTGCAATCCCTGAATAACTATTTAATAAAGATATAACGACTGGCATATCAGCTCCACCAATTGGCAAAGTAACTCCAATACCTAATAAAGAAGAAACTATAATTAAAAGCCAAATAGAAATTGTATTGCCGTTTATCAAATCAAAAAAGGCTATCAAGGAAGCAACTGCAAAAACAATATTTACAAAATGTCTAACTTTGCTCTGAGTCCATCCTGGAGTTGACAACCAACCCTGTAACTTTGCCATCGCCACAATTGAACCTGTGAAAGTTATGGCACCAACAAATATAGAAATAGATATTGAAACTTCGTTAATCAGTGACTTAAAAAAATCAAGATTTTCTAAACTATTAGAAATAGGGAAAATAGCTACTCCTAAGGCCACCAAAAGTGATGACATTCCTCCACAGCCATTGAATAATGCCACTGTTTCAGGCATGGAGGTCATAGGTACTTTTTTTGCAAGAATTGCTCCGAATAAACTACCTATGATTGATCCAATTATTATCCAAATCCAAGACTGTACAGCAATTCCAGAAGTGCCTAAATAATAAGAAAGTAGTCCTACTACTGATAGCGACATTGCAAATGCAGCTAATCTATTGGCATCCCTTGCTGATTTTACTTTTGACAATCCTTTTATCCCTAAAGCCAGTAAAAGTACTGCTAGAAGGTCAATAACGAATTTAATGATTACAGGTAGATTCATTTTAAAAATTACTTCTTATTTGATGGTTTACGACTAAACATCGCGAGCATTCGATCAGTTACAAAGAAACCGCCTACAACGTTGAAAAGAGCAAATCCAAGAGAAACTGAACCAATGATTAAAAGTGGTAAGTTACCTTCTGCTTTTACAATTAAAGTCAAGGCTGCAAGCATTGTTATTCCCGAAATGGCATTTGCTCCACTCATTAGAGGTGTGTGAAGAGTAGGAGGAACTTTTCCAATTAACTCAAGGCCTAATAAACTACCAAGCAAAAGAACCCAAAGAAGACTTATAAAAGACATAATTTTAAAACCTCAATTTTCAAAAACTTTATTTTGAAGAACAACTCCTTCATCGCTTAATAAACATCCAGAAATGAGTTCATCCTCTTTATCTAATTTAATTACACCATCTTTTATAAATGGTGTAATCAAAGATGTTAAGTTCTTAGCATAAAGTGAACTTGCATCATAAGGAACTGAAGAGGGTAATTCGCCCGCTCCTATCAGTTTTACCCCATCTTTGATAATAGTTTCATTTGATTTTGTTCCTACGCAGTTACCTCCCTGAGAAACTGCTAAATCAATAATTACTGCACCAGGTCTCATTTTTTCAATCATGGGAGCGTCTATTAAAACAGGGGCCTTTTTACCTAGAACTTGTGCAGTACATATAGCAACATCAGCTTCAGATAAATATTTAGTTAAAGTAGCCTTCTGTTTTGAAAGGAATTCGGGTGTTACAGCTTTTGCATAACCTCCAGCTTCTCCAGGTTTTTCATCCACTTCAGGAAGTTCTATAAATCTTGCTCCGAGGGACTCAACTTGTTCTTTAACAGCAGGTCTAATATCAGATACAAATACTATTGCACCAAGTCTTTTTGCTGTAGCGACTGCCTGCAATCCTGCAACGCCACCACCAAGAACCACTACTTTAGCAGGTTGTACTGTGCCTGCTGCAGTCATAAGCATTGGGAAATATCTATCTAACTCACTTGCAGCTAAAAGAACTGCTTTATATCCAGCGATATTGGCCTGTGAAGAAAGAACATCAGAAGATTGCGCTCTACTAATCCTCGGAAGCAATTCTAGTGATAAAGCTGAAATCTTATTACTATTTATAATCTTGAGAAGCTCCTTATTACCATATGGGTTAAGAAGACCAAGAAGAACCGCACCTTTCTTTAATTTAGTTAAATTATCCTCTGATGGAGTTTGAACACAAAATATTAGGTCAGCTTCACCCCAAATTTTTTGATCTAAGTTACTTATTATTGTTCCACCCGATTCTTCATATGACAAGTCACTAAATCCTGATAATTTTCCCGCTGAACTTTCAATATAAACATCACATCCAAGGCTTTTTAATTTCTTTACCGCTTCTGGAGTAGCTGAAACTCTCTTTTCACCAGAGCTTTTTTCGGAAGGAATAAGTATCTTTGTCAATTTATTTATTTTTTTTAACATACTAAATATAAATTGAAGAAAGTCAAAAGTCTTGGATTTTTGTTAAAAATATATTTTCTTTTCTATAAAAAATAGCTATCTAGAATATATAGGTACTAAACATTCCAATGAGTATAAAAGCAATCGAATGTCCAGATGGAGTATGTCACAGTCATCATGGTGGTCATGCTGTTCCAAGACAAGCTATGCAGAAAAATCTAGAAAAGCATGGTAAGGACTGGTGCGAAAAATTAGCAGAGAGAATTTATGAAATGTCGGTTGATACTTATTCACAGACAGTCATGCCTAGTCTCCACTCAGCAGGTTGGCAAAGAAGACATTTAGATTGGGAATTTAAGCTCGCAGAAAATGATTCTGAACCTGATGAAGCTCTTGTTGAAGGAATTATTAATGCCACTGAAAGCTTTCTAAGAAGTAGTGAGGTGCATCGATTATTTATTCAGGAATTAGTCCAGGGCACATTTGAGGAAGCAAATGACAAAAAAATAATTTCTAAAGCAATAAAATCTATCATTGAAGAGGAAATTGTCATTTCATTAAGAGAAAAGAAAGAATCTCTTTTAAAAAAAATATCCGCAAAATTAATTTCAGAAGAAAAAGTTAGTGAGGAACTTGCAATAAATTCAGCTAAAGAGGGTTTTGAGGAAGTTGAAAGATTACTCGCAAATCACAGCGAGGCAGTTTAAACCTATTTCTTTATATTTTCTTTTTAATTCACTCAAATATTGGCTCAAATATAAATTAAAGATTAAATTATTGTTTGGAAATACAAAGTTGTAACTTATTAGACAATACATTGGTTCTCTAATGTGTTTATCTATATACAACTTAAATCTTTCGATGGACAATTTCATAAGAAAAAGGATCGACATAGCCACCTGTTGGGCAACCAATAGAATTTCTGCAATGGACACTTTAGAAAGGTATGAAGATAGTTATGCAATCGCAGAAGAATTTAGAGAGTGGATATTACATATTGGAGAAAAGAAGGAAAATTTAAAAGATTCTGTTTTAAATTTCCCAAAGGAATTAAAAAAGTTATTAGACCAAAAAGTCAACGATTGAGTAATAAATCTATCGAGTGAAATCCGCCCTACATTATTTGGGTTAGTTTATTATCATTAATAAAGAAATTAGCAAATAAATGGAAAATAAAGAGAAGATTTCAAACGTAGAAAATGTTGTAATTATAGGTTCGGGACCTGCAGGATACACCGCTGCTATATATGCCGCACGAGCAAATCTTCAACCATTACTTGTAACAGGATTTAATTCTGGTGGAATTCCTGGTGGGCAATTAATGACTACAACATTTGTTGAAAATTATCCAGGGTTCCCAGATGGTGTACTGGGTCCTGAATTGATGGATCTAATGAAGGCTCAAGCAGAAAGATGGGGCACTAATTTATACGAAAGTGATGTAGTCTCAATTAATACCGATTCACATCCCTTTGAATTAAAAACTTTAGAAGGAACTATAAAATCTAACTCAATTATTATTGCAACTGGAGCAAGTGCAAATAGATTAGGCGTAATTAATGAAGATAAATTCTGGAGTAAAGGAATAAGTGCTTGTGCAATATGTGATGGAGCCACCCCACAATTTAGAGATGAAGAATTAGCTGTTATTGGAGGGGGCGACTCTGCATGTGAAGAAGCAGCATATCTCACAAAGTATGGAAGCAAGGTGCATTTGATTGTTCGATCAGAAAAATTAAGGGCTAGCGCAGCAATGGTTGATAGAGTAAAAGCTAATCCGAAGATAGAAATTCATTGGAACACAAAAGTTGATAAAGCGGATGGTACTGAATGGCTTGAGAGAATAGAAACTATTAACTCTCAAGAAGGTAAAGGGGAAATCAATATAAAAGGTCTTTTTTACGCGATAGGGCACACACCTAATACGAAATTCTTGGGCAACAAAATTGATTTAGATAATAAAGGCTATATTGCTTGCAAATCAGGAAGGCCAGAAACATCTATTGAAGGCATCTATGCTGCAGGTGATGTTGTTGATTCTGAGTGGAGACAAGGAGTTACCGCTGCAGGAACTGGATGCATGGCAGCATTAGCTACTGAAAGATGGCTAGCCGAGAAAAACTTAGCAAAAACTATAGTCAGAGAAACACCAGAACCAGAAAAAAAGCTTAATTCATCAGATTTTAATGAAGAAGAAGTTAATGAAGATACTTTCAATTCAAATTCTGAATGGCAAAAAGGCAGTTATGCATTAAGGAAACTTTATCACGAGAGTAAAAAACCTATCTTAGTAATTTTTAGTTCTCCAAGTTGCGGTCCATGTCATGTTTTGAAACCTCAGCTAAAAAGGGTAATTAAAGAACTTGATGGTGCAGTTCTTGGCGTTGAAATAGATATTGAAAAAGATCAAGATATTGCAAAACAAGCTGGTATTAATGGCACACCAACAGTTCAACTTTTTAAAGAAAAATTATTAAAAAAACAATGGCAAGGTGTTAAACAAAGAAGTGAGTTTAAAGAAGCGATAAAAAATATTATCTAAATTAACTTTTTATTTATTATTTCTCTTGGGATTATTTTTATTAGTAGTAGGTCTAGCACCGCCTGCATTCCTCTCTCTATAAGTTATCCTTCCTCTAGAAAGATCATAAGGACTTATCTCAACTAACACTTTGTCTCCAGCTAATAATTTAATTCTAAATTTAGTCAATTTACCTGCAGCTCGACATAAACATTGATGTCCTTCAGGTTGTTCTAAGGTAACCAAATAAAATCCATTCCCCTGCTCTTTTTCTATTACACCTGAAGTTTCAATCATTAATTAATCTTTTACTAAGTACATATTATCAGAAAAAGATTGGCCAAAATTGATTAAAAAAAATTACATACGTAAAAATATGCAATTCAATTCAAATTGAAAATTTAATTTCATTAATTATTTGAAGTTGTCCATAGTAAAAATTTGCTTTCGCAATTTTTTCAGAATCTTCTAATTGATCAAAAAAAACAAACCCAAGGCTTTCCCATAATGAAGATCCGCAAACATTATTCAATTCATTTTTTGCTTCTTTTGCAAAATTATCTAGTTTTCGTTCAAGGTTTTTAGACTTAGAAACAGACATAGGTAAATAAATTTTAATATAGTACAAATATACTATCTGATTCTAAAATTGCAACATTAAAAAGGTAATCTCTTTTTTTCCTCAATATTAAGATCTGCTTCCATTTCCCTTAATCTTTTAAGTATTTGTTGATAGTACTCCTTTATATAACTCTCTAGTGAGGTCATATCCTCTTTTTTAAGTTCCAATATTTCGTAAGTTTTGCTCATGTCAGCATCTAATGATTCACCACTACTAGTTACTTCAGCGAAAGCCAATCTCTCAGCAACATTAAGAGAATCTTGGAAAAAGGAAACTACTTTTTGAGTGACACTTATAAGGAAGGGGGAAACTCTAAAAATTTTCGCTTTTTTTTCACTAAATTTTTCACATAAAGATATAACTTCATTTGAATCCCATGCTTTGGGACCTACTAATGGTAATGATGTTTTGTGAGTTTTTGGATTATTTACTGCTGCTACAACAACTTTCGCCATATCTTGAGTATTCATATAAGCAATTTTAGTTGGAGTCCCACTCATCCAAACTGCCTGGCTATCCAAGATTGGGATTGCGAATTGACCAATAACTCCTTGCATAAAAGCAGCACATTTGAAAATTGTATAGTCTAAATCAGATTTTTCAAGAAGTTTTTCAGTGCAAAATTTAATGTCCATTAAAGGAACATTTCTAAACTTTTCTGTTAAGAGGATAGAAAGGAATATTACCCTTTTTACGTTTAAAGATTCGCAAGCATTGAATAAATTAAGTTTTCCATCCCAATCAATTTCATAAATACTTTTAGGATCATCTGGCCTACTAGTCGCTGCATCAATAACTACTTCAATATCTTGCAATGCATATTCGATATCAGAAGAATTTAATAAATTACCTTTTGTTAGTTCACAACCCCATTCTTGTAGAAAGGAAGCTTTTCTTGGATTTCTTACAAAGCATCTTACTTCATGTCCCTCTTCTATAGCTTGCTTCGCTATTTGTCTACCAAGTGTACCTGTTGCTCCTACTAAAAGAATCTTCATACTTAAGATTTACTTAACTTTAAGACCATAACTCAAATTGTGATGTATCCGTGAGAATCAGTCTCCCTGAAACTTTAATAACAAAGCGCCACCAACTAATCCTATTGGTATCAGTATCCAAAAAACTGCTGCAATACTAAAAATTTCTTTAGCCATAGTAAAATTGAATCATTACTATAATTTACATTCAAAATACATTTATTTGTTAAAAATGTAGATAATTCAAATATCTTGAAAATTTTTGAATATATGAATAATAATTTTAAAAAAAATATAAACATTCCTAACTACTGGAATTGGAATGGTTTTAAAATTTGTTGGAGTGTTACAGGCGAAGAGAATGAGATTCCAATTATCTTTCTCCATGGATTTGGAGCAAGTCGAAAACATTGGAGAAACAATTTAGAGTATTTTGCGAAAAAGAATTTTGCCTCTTATTCATTGGATTTAATAGGATTTGGGGATTCAGATCAACCTGGGATTAGACAAATTGGAAAATTAAATAATGAGATTTGGTGTGATCAAGTGAAAGACTTTATTGCACAGGTAATAAGACCAAAGAATTCTGGGAAAGTAATTCTTATTGGCAATTCCCTTGGATCACTAGTTGCTTTAACATGTGCTGTTTCATTAGAGGATCAGATTGCAACTGTTATTGCATCGCCTTTGCCAGATCAAATTCAAGAAAATAAAAAGTCAAAAATAAAAAAATCACCACTAAAGAAATTTCAAGATGGATTAATAACAATATTTTTTTTGTTTTTCCCTTTGGAGATTATTTTATTTTTAATAACTAAATTAGGGGTTATAAAACTGGGATTAAATTCTGCCTATTTCAAAAAAGACAATATTGATGGCGAACTAATAGATTTGGTGAAAAAACCAGTTTTAAGGAGAACTTCAGCTAGATCATTGAGGGCAATGTGTATTGGAATGTCCACAAGAGATGAAAAATTAAAATCTTCATACCTTTTAAGAAAACTTAGCACCTCAAAAAAGGTCCCTTTTCTATTGATTTGGGGGGATAAAGATAATTTCATACCTTTGTTTCTTGGTAAAAAGATTGCAAATTTCCATAGATGGGTAAAATTAAAAATAGTATCCAATTCAGGACATTGTATCCATGATGAAGATCCTTCAGTCTTCAATAAGATTTCTTATGAATGGATTAGAGATTTAAAAACCTTTTAAAATATGAAACATACACTTTCGGTTCTTGTAGAAGACGAATCTGGAGCTTTGAGTAGAATCTCAGGTCTTTTTGCTAGAAGGGGATTCAACATAGATAGTCTTGCAGTAGGGCCTGCAGAGTCCAAAGGGATTTCGAGATTAACTATGGTTGTAGAAGGTGACGACGAAACTCTTCAACAAATGACTAAGCAACTTAACAAGTTATTTAATGTTCTTGGAGTTGTTGATTTCACTAATCTAGCTGCTGTGGAAAGAGAATTGATGTTACTAAAAGTTTCATCGAAAGAAGATACTAGAAGTAATATCCTAGATATAGTTCAAATATTTCGAGCAAAAGTTGTTGACGTTTCAGATATAGCATTGACCCTTGAAGTTGTTGGAGACCCCGGAAAATTAGTTGCTTTAGAGAAATTACTCGAACCTTATGGAATACTTGAAATTGCAAGAACTGGTAAAGTAGCTCTAAAACGTTCTTCAGGTGTTAATACAGAAATGTTAAAAATCAACAAATATTCTCTAGAAATTTAATTAGTTATCTTGACTTCTTTAATAAAGTCTTCTTTCTTAATTTTTTCAAGTATATCTATTCCTTTAATAACTTTTCCAAAAATTGAATATCTTCCATCTAGTTCTGGAAGCTTATTAGTTACAAAAAAAAATTCAGTAGAAGAAGAGTTATTTTTACCGCTTTTTACCATTGCGATAGAACCTCTCTCAAAAGAATTAACTAAATTCTCAGTTTCGGAAGGATTTTTTATTTGATAGCTATATCTGGGTTTAATTTCTTTTTGGAATTTTATTTCTAAGGGGATTGAAGGATTTTTCTTATTTAGTTTCTTATTTCCTTCAATATAAAATGTATTTTTAGGATTAACACCACTATGAACAAATTTTAGTTGAGGATAATTTATTATTTTATAAAATTTTTGGTTTTCATAAATATTTTTTTCTATGTTTTCTACAAAATTTGATACTGTTAATGGGTTATCCTTTCCAAATAATTTGACCTCAAAATTACCTTTTGAAGTCTTAAAAAGAGCTATTTTATTTTTTTTGATGCAAGTTAATTGAAGTTTTTGGCAGTGGTAATTTGAAATAATCTCATTTTTATTACTACATGCTGGCAACAAAATTAAAACTTGTATATAAGCAAATGCTTTTAATAAATAATTTTTTTTTATTTTAGACCCTCCAAATTAACATTCAAAAATTTAGCCAGCCGAGCTCCTTCTTCTTCAACTTGAAGTAGTGGTTTAAGTTCACCTGCTCCGCTTAGAGGGAGAGGTTTTTTTCTACCTTTGAGAACTAATGCAATTCTCCTCCTAGGATTGAATCCCTCACTTATATCCAACTTTACTGATTTTATTTCATCGAAATTCAATTTAACTTCAATATCTTTAAAAAAACCTTTTCTTTTTATTTCAACAGATTTTGATGATTTATCAAAAGAATTACTTCCCGAACCAAAGTTTATGTAAACCAAATACCATAAGTAAAAATTCAATAAATTGGCTATTACTCCGTATGCTCCCATTATTATTCCTTGAGGTATAAATAATAAACTTGAAGGATTTCCTAAAGGTAATAGATCCCTTCCTGTATAGCTAGATATAGAGGCCAATACAAAACCAATTCCTCCTATCGTCAGCATTCCACCAATAATGTAATTTGAAATTTTTCTTGATCCACCAATTTTTTGCTCGATTTTATCGAATGACTTAAGGTCTGAATTCATTTTTATTTTTAGAGCCTAATTAAGATAACTTAACAAATTAAGGGGGTATTCTTACCTAATTTTTAATAAAAAAGTCAGGAAAGCTTTACAAGGCATTTCAGATATACGAATATTTCCCCACATTACTCTCAATCTTTGTTACAGTCACTGCGTATCCCGAAGCTAAAAACGATTTCTCATGACGATCGCAGTTGGAAGCGCCCCACAAAGAGGATGGTTTGATGTCCTTGATGATTGGTTGAAGCGCGACCGCTTTGTATTTATTGGTTGGTCCGGATTACTTCTACTTCCTTGTGCATATCTTGCTATAGGCGGTTGGTTCGTCGGAACAACATTTGTTACCTCATGGTACACACACGGAGTTGCAAGCTCATACCTTGAAGGTTGCAACTTTTTAACAGCAGCTGTAAGCACCCCTGGCGATGCCATGGGACACAGTCTTCTATTTTTATGGGGTCCTGAAGCCCAAGGTAGTTTCGTAAGATGGCTACAACTTGGTGGTCTTTGGAACTTCGTTGCATTACATGGAGTATTTGGCCTAATTGGTTTTATGCTTCGTCAGTTTGAAATTGCTGGCCTTGTTGGAATTAGACCATACAATGCATTAGCTTTCTCAGCAGTAATTGCAGTATTCACAAGTATTTTCCTTATTTATCCTTTAGGACAGCATAGTTGGTTCTTCGCACCTTCATTCGGTGTTGCAGCAATCTTCCGTTACATACTGTTCATTCAAGGTTTTCATAATATCACTTTAAATCCATTCCACATGATGGGAGTTGCTGGGATTCTTGGTGGTGCTCTACTTTGCGCTATCCATGGAGCTACAGTACAAAATACTTTGTATGAAGATACAAGTATTTACACTGATGGTAAGGTTCAAAGTTCAACATTTAGAGCTTTTGACCCAACTCAAGAAGAAGAAACTTATTCAATGATTACAGCAAATAGATTCTGGAGTCAAATCTTCGGTATTGCTTTCTCAAACAAGCGTTTCTTACATTTCTTGATGTTGTTCGTACCTGTTATGGGCATGTGGACATCTTCAATTGGTATTGTCGGATTAGCACTAAACTTAAGAGCTTATGATTTCGTAAGTCAAGAAATCCGTGCAGCAGAAGATCCAGAATTTGAAACTTTCTATACAAAAAATATACTTTTGAACGAAGGTATGCGAGCATGGATGTCTTCTGTGGATCAACCACACGAAAACTTTGTATTCCCTGAGGAGGTTCTTCCACGTGGAAACGCCCTTTAATAATTTATTAAGAGCTCCAAACCAAAGTATTGAGGAAACTGGTTATGCCTGGTATGTAGGCAACGCTAGATTAATCAATTTATCTGGACGTTTATTAGGAGCTCACATTGCTCACTCTGGACTAATAGTCTTTTGGGCGGGAGCAATGATGCTCTTTGAGGTTAATCATTTTACTTTTGATAAGCCTATGTGGGAGCAAGGTTTAATCTGTATGCCACACGTTGCAATGTTTGGCTATGGAATAGGCCCAGGTGGTGAAGTTACTGATATTATGCCTTTCTTCCAAGCAGGCGTGGTTCACTTGATAGCTTCCGCTGTACTTGGTTTTGGTGGTATTTACCATTCATTAGCAGGTCCAGAAAAACTTGAAGAAGATTTTCCATTTTTCTCTACTGATTGGAGAGATAAAAATCAAATGACAAATATCCTTGGATATCATTTGATTGTTTTAGGTGTGGGTGCACTAGCATGGTCAATAAACTGGTGTTTTATTGGCGGTGCATATGACACATGGGCACCTGGTGGTGGGGAAGTCAGACTTGTAAACCCAACGTTAGATCCAAGAGTTATTCTTGGTTATCTATTCAGATCTCCATGGGGAGGCGCTGGTTCAATAATCGGTGTTAACTCCATAGAAGATATTGTGGGTGGTCATGTTTATGTGGGTATTACTGCAATTATTGGAGGAATATTCCATATCTTTACTAAACCATTTGGATGGGCAAGAAGAGCATTCATCTGGAATGGTGAAGGACTATTAAGTTACGCTCTCGGTGGAATTTGTGTAGCAAGTTTTATTGCTTCAACATTCATCTGGTTTAACAACACTGCTTACCCATCAGAGTTTTATGGCCCAACAAATGCTGAAGCTTCGCAAGCTCAAAGCTTTACTTTCCTAGTGAGAGACCAAAGAATTGGAGCTAACGTAGGTTCAACCATGGGACCAACAGGTCTAGGTAAGTATCTCATGAGATCTCCAACTGGTGAAATTATATTTGGTGGTGAAACAATGAGATTTTGGGATTTCAGAGGCCCATGGTTAGAGCCCTTAAGAGGACCTAACGGATTGAGCCTTGAGAAAATCCAGAATGATATTCAGCCTTGGCAGGTAAGAAGAGCTGCTGAATATATGACTCATGCTCCTAACGCTTCCATCAATTCCGTTGGTGGAATCATTACAGAGCCAAATGCTGTTAACTTCGTTAACTTAAGACAGTGGTTAGCTGCAGCTCAATTCTTCCTAGGATGGTTTACTTTCATTGGTCACCTTTGGCATGCTGGACGTGCTAGAGCAGCCGCTGCTGGTTTTGAAAAAGGAATCGACAGAAAGAGTGAACCGGCTCTAGAAATGCCAGATTTAGATTAATTTCTATCTCAATTTTAAAAACCCTATCTATAGATAGGGTTTTTTTTTGCTCAATTTTATTATCTATATAAATTTTCTCTGAGCCATGGCAGGCTTAAACCCATTACATTACTGAAACAACCCTCAATTTTTTCTATATATCTGCCGCCTATCCCTTCCAAGGCAAATCCTCCTGCGCAATATAAAGGTTCATTTGTATCTATATAACTCTTGATTTCCCAATCTTCCAAATAAGAAAAATAAACTCTTGAACTTACTGTTTTTTTTCTTATTTCAGTAATTTTAAAAATTTTGGAAGTTGAATTAAAACTACCAATTATTAAAGTATGACCAGTATGTAAAAATCCAGATTCTCCAGACATTTTTTTCCATCTAATAAATGCCTCCTCTTTATTTGATGGTTTTCCATAAGCTTCTCCTTTAAATTCAAAAATTGAATCACACCCAAGTATTTCCAAAGGACCATAATTAAATTCTTCGGGCAATGATATGTTTTGAATATTTTCAGATAATCTATTAGCCTTTTGAAAAGATAATTCCAAAGCTAAATTAAATATATTCTTTTCTTTAATAGTAGTTTCATCAAAGTCACTTGAAATTTGTATAAATTCAATTTGACAATTTTCAAGTAATTTCTTTCTAGATTGGGAAGCAGAGGCTAGAATTAACACAAATTTTTAATCAAATTATAATTCAATTTACTAATTAATAATTTGTAAAATTAATATAAATTACTAATGGAATTAGACGAACAATTACATGAAATAAAGAAACCAATAATGGTCCTAGGCACTTCAAGTGGAGCGGGAAAATCGTTAACAGTTACTGCTATTTGCAGGATTCTTAAAAATTCAGGAGAAGAACCAATACCTTTTAAAGGTCAAAACATGAGTAACAACGCATGGGTTGACTGGGAAGGTGGGGAGATGGCATATTCACAAGCACTTCAAGCTTTTGCCTGTGGTATTAATCCCTCTGCAGAGATGAATCCCATTTTATTAAAACCTCAAGGCAATTCAATAAGCGAGGTGATTCACCTTGGAAAAAGTGTGGGAATAACAACCGCCATAAATTACTACCAAGATTGGTTTATCCCAGGTTGGGAAGTTATTAAAAAAAGTCTATATTCTATTTATAAAAAAAGCCCAAATTGTCGTTTGATTATCGAAGGAGCTGGCAGTCCAGTGGAAATGAATTTAATTCATAGAGATCTTACTAATTTAAGAATTGCAACGTATTTAAAGGCAAATTGTATTTTAGTTACTGATATTGAAAGGGGAGGAGTATTTGCACAAATAATCGGAACTCTTGAATTAATGAAGCCAGAAGAAAAAAAACTTATTAAAGGAATTATTATAAATAGATTCAGAGGAGACCTCTCATTATTTGAAGACGGGAAAAAATGGATAGAGAATAAAACTAAAATCCCTGTTATTGGAATTATTCCATGGCTGAATGATTCATTTCCTCCAGAGGATTCTCTAGATTTACTAGAAAAAAAATCACTTTTCAAAAATCCTGATATCAAAGTAGGAATTATAAAATTACCATCTATAAGTAACTTCTCAGATTTCGATCCATTGGAGAATGAAGAAACAATTTTAATTGAATGGATTAGGGAATCACAAAACTTGAGTAAGTATGACTTCATTATTCTGCCTGGTAGTAAACAAACTATTAAAGATCAAATATTTCTTGAAAATTCTGGCTTATCTAAGGACATAAGGGAATATTCAAATAACAAAGGAAATATTATTGGTATATGTGGAGGGTTACAAATGTTAGGAACAACACTAGAAGATCCTTATTGCAAGGAGGGTCCCAAAAGTTATTCTGAACAAAAAATTAAAGGCATTGGGTTACTGCCATTAAAAACGACTTTTTTTGAAAAAAAATTAACGCGTCAAATAAAATCCGAATCAATTTGGCCATGCCGATCAAAAATTAATGGATTTGAAATTCATAATGGTCAAACTGAATTTGATAAAAAGCAAAATTCATCAAAGATTAATCCTATTTTCAAGGACTTAGATCTAGGTTGGTACAAAGAAAATAATGATGGCGGTACTGTTGCTGGCACATATATCCACGGGATTTTTGAAAATGACAAATGGAGAGACCAATACATAAATTTAATTAAAAGGCATAGAAAACTACCAATATTAAATGAAAAATCTATATCTTATAAAATGAAAAGGGAATTGATTATTAATAAACTTGCGAATGAATTTGATAAACATTTAAATATCTCATCCTTACAAAGTTGAAAAAAATAAAAATTAAGATCAGATGGCCAAATAATAACGAGACATACGCTTCTGAGGGAGATGATTGGTTCTCTACTGCAAAAAAAGCAGGTTTAGAAATTCCTTCTGGCTGTTTAACAGGAAGTTGTGGTGCCTGTGAAATAGATGTTAATGGCGAGACGATAAGGGCTTGTATAAATGATATTAAAAGTAAAAACAAATCTATTTTAAGCGTGTCTTTAACCACAGATCCCTTTTGGGAAAACTAATTTTCCTATACTTACAAAGTCATAATATTAATTATAACTAGGTTGAATATCTCTTTAGCAGAGCTATTTCTATTAGCTATGGATAAGTTTAATGCGGTCCCTATTCATTCATTCTCAAATTAGATTTTATAATGACCAATTTTTTATTAATGTTGAACATATCAATTAATAAAAAAAGTTCCACATGGTTAATTATTAATAACAAAAATCAAAAGATTTTCATGAATAAATCATTAGTTAGCACTCCAAATTATAAAAAACAAAAAAAGATAATAAAAAAATGAACCCAAAAATGAATTTATTAATATGATCCTTTTTTTACTTTTAGAAGAGGCAATAAAATAACTACCTAAGAAGAAAGGTAAAACCGGGAAAGTTCTTATGATTAAGATATAAAGCGGTTTAAAGGTAACTTTTTTAAAAAATTTATAAAGGCTATTTTTTTTAGGATTTTTAAAAAATAATATGCTCCTAGAAATCTTAAACTTAATTTTTCTTAAAATCAAAACTTGAACTACTCCTAAAAATGTTAATACAGGAGAAAAAAAGAAAACATAATCTAAACCAAAAAACTTAATTAATATAATGTCAAAAATAATTGATAAAGGTAAACCTAAAGATATAGAGATCACATTCAAAAATATTAAATATTTATATTGAAAATTATTTAATAAAGAATCAAAATCGTAACTATATCTAAATATAAGTGCAACAAAATAAATAACTAAATACAAAAAAAGGGTCTTAAAGATTATCGATTTCAAATTCAGTGCTTTTCTATGCATATAAGGTCAAAAATTCCAAATTTCTTGTCAAAAAGAATTTGTTCTATTTTTCTAATTATTTTGATAAACACTTTACCAACTTTCGAATTATAAGTATGTCCTCCACTTAATAAATAAGAAAAAGGCATCATACTTTTCTTTTTGAGAAGAGAAAATTTAGGAAATAATTTTTTAAATTTTTTAAAGTCTCTTTTAAAAATTATCCATGAAAGTGCTTGATTTGAATCTAATAAAGGATCATTTGATTCAAACTTCCAAGTTTTTTGTTCTGTATCAAACTTTTCGTGTCCAACTAATTTATAGATCAATCTACTCCAAATATTATTGCTAGGTTCAACCATAATTATTCTTCCGCCTGAAACAAGAGATTTTTCTGCTGACCTTAAAAATAATTCAGGATTACTTATGTGATGAAAAACATTAATTAAAATTAAGTTCGATATTTCATTCTCAAATCTTATTCCTACCTCCATTGCATCTATTTTTAAATCAGTATTTGAGTTTAAAAAAATATCTGATTTTTTAATATTTTTAATTATTTCGTCTATAAAGCTTGCTCCGCAACCTAATTCAAGGTTCATGCCCTGTTCATTAGAAAGTTGTTGCGCTATAAGTTCATACCACTCTCTATAAAGAACACCCAATGCAACATTTATGTTCTCAAATCCAATTCTATTTTGAGTAAGGACTTCCCCTTTATTTTTCATTTCAGATTTTAAAATAATATCGCAAGAAAAATAGAAAACCAATCAAAATATTAGTATTCAAAAATTTCTCTAATACTATAATATTACTTCTGAGACTCTTAATATTAGTTGTGATTTGTTTTATGTTTGCCTGACTTAGGCAATTTACTGATTTTCCTTTTCCATACCAATTATTTTAGAAGCTGGACTAAACTATATTTTACTAAATTTGCCTTTATATAAATACGGAGAGTTTAGAAGTAGAACTCAGAACAAATAATCAATTATGGGAACATTAATGAAAGAAAATCAACTCATATTTGATAATCCCACAACATACTTCATAAAAAACTTTTCACCTATAAGGTTGGTATATCATTATTGTTATTTATTAATAGAGTTGAAATGGATAAAAAAGCTAAAAAATTCAAAATAAACTTTAATGATGGGAAATCATCTTTCATTGATGAAAATACTCTGAAATATATTATTAATTTGCAAAATGCATTAAAAAATCAAATATTCATTCCCAAATTCTATGATTTAACTAAATCATTAAATAAGTATAATCAAGAGTTATTAGATTTTTATAGTTTCATATTTAAAAATAGGGAAATATCCCATTCACAATTATTTCAAGATCTCTTTGTACTTTTTAAATTAGGGAATAAGAGAAAGGGCAGATTTTTAGAATTTGGAGCAACAAATGGCAAAGAGCTTTCAAATAGCTATTTACTTGAAAAAAACTTTGAATGGGAAGGTGTCCTTGCAGAACCTAGTCCTCAATGGAAAAAAAGCTTAAAAGAAAATCGTCCAAGAACAAAAATAATAAATGAATGTATATACTCAGAAAGTGGAGAAATGATAGACTTTTTTGTTTCAAACAAAGGGGTTTTTTCAACTATCAACGAATTTAAAGAGTCAGACATTGAATCAATGCCAGGCAATACAAAAGCAAGAAATGAAGAAGGCTTTACAGTAAAAGTTCCGACAATTTCACTAAATGATGTTTTCATTAAACACTTTAACGGTGAAAAAATAGACTATATGTCTGTTGACACAGAGGGCAGTGAGCTATTAATTCTGTCAAAATTTAACTTTGAAAAATATGGTCCTAAAATTGTAACTGTGGAACATAATTTCACATCTGCACAAAAAAATCTAGATAATTTATTTAAGGAAAACAACTATAAAAGATTTTTCCCTCAGCAAACTCAATTTGATTCCTGGTACATAAGGAATTAATTATTAATACGGAGAGGGTGGGATTCGAACCCACGAATAGTTTCCTATTAAACGATTTCGAGTCGTTCGCTTTCGACCACTCAGCCACCTCTCCAAAATTCAACAACTATATAAAAAATTAATATTTACAATCCTAACTTTATCTAATGATTAGGTTTATTCCCAACCTGCGTCTTTCATCATTTTAATTGCAAGTGAATTCTTTTCTCCAAGTTCTTCCATAGACACATTATCAGGCATAAAATCTCCAAAGTTTTTTACTATTTCATTCTGATTAACTTCCCTCAAAGGATGTTCAAAAGTTGGAGCAGCTAAACCTGTACTTCCTACCGGAGAGGCTAAGAATTCAAGTAACTTAATTGCGTTATCTTTATTTGCTGCATATTTTGCAATTCCTCCAGCACTAATATTTACATGCGCGGGGTTAGGAGTAAGTACTGTTGTTTTTTTTGCATATAAAGCATCTCTTCTGCCATTAACGCCTGCTAACATTCGTGCTACATAGTAGTGATTAACAATTCCAATACCACATTTTCTTTTAGAAACTGCTCTAACAATTGAAATATCACCTGGGAAAAAAGGTTGTGAAACATTTGAAATCATCCCATTAAGCCAATTTTTTGTAGACTCTGTACCTTTATTAATTATTTGATTAGATACTAAAGATTGATTATAAGGACTTTTTCTATTCCTTAAACATACTTTTCCTTTTAAAGAAGGGTCCGCCAAATCGGTATAATCTTTTATTTTACTCACATCCACAACTTTTGGATTGGCCACCATAACTCTTACTCTTCTTGTTAAAGCGTACCATTGCTTTCTTGGATCTTTTAGTCCATTAGGGACATCATCTTCCAGACTAGTTGAATTAATGCTCTGTAATAAACCAGCTTTTGCGGCGTTAGTTATTCTTGCTGCATCAACTAGCAAAATTAAGTCAGCTTGGGAGTTTCTACCTTCTCTTTTTAATCTCTCTAATAATGAGATCCCAGCTGCCTCAATTAATCGAACTTTAATGCCAGTTTCCTCTGCAAATTTTTTATAAACATTTCTATCTGTATTGTAATGTCTGCCTGAATAAACTCTAACTTCTTTTTCTGTTGAATTAGCAGGTAAATAAACATTCACTAGAAAAGTACAAGCTAAAGCAGAATAAATAAATTTTTTAAGTTTTTGCACTTTTTTAAATTAGTATCTATGGTTACTTTATACCTACCAACACAGTAAGAATCTTTAAAGCTATCTTCTATACATTAACTTGTATCATTTTATATAAAATATGAACTATTTGACTCATCAGTTTTTGACCACTGAAGAAATAAATTTGATAAAAAAAGAATTAGATAAATATAATCAAGATTGGGAAGATGGAAGAAAAACTGCAGGATCTCATGCATCTAAAGTCAAGAATAATATCCAACTTAGTAGAGAATCTGAAGTTTCAAAAAAATTTACTAAATTCATAATTGAAAAGTTAAATAAAGATCAACTTATAAAAAGTTTTTCACTTAGTAAGAAAATACATGGAACAATTTTTACTAAATCAAAAAAGGGAATGAAATATGGTCGACATATAGACAACACTTTTATGTCTACTGGTAGAGCGGATTTATCATTTACACTCTTTCTAAGTAATGTAGATTCATATGAAGGGGGCGAACTAATAATTGAAAATATTAATTCCAAAAATACATTTAAACTAAATGCTGGCCAAATATTAATATACCCAAGTACATATCTTCACTCTATACAAGAAGTTACTCAGGGAGAAAGACTTGTATTTATTGGTTGGATTGAAAGTTATGTCAAAAGTATTGAAGAGAGAGAATATTTATTTGATCTTGATGCAGGTGCGAGAGGGATCTTAGCGAAAAATGGGAGATCTGATGAATTAGATCTTATTTTTAAATCTTATTCAAACTTTCTAAGATTACTAGGAAGCTAGATTAGAATCATTTTATACATTAGATAGAAAAAATTTCTTTTAATACTTAGAATTAATTTATTATTTCTTATATTTTCAATGCAAAATAAAAGCTCAATCGCTATATTTTTAGCAGCAACTAGCGCTCTAGCTATATCATCTTTAGAAAATACAAACCTAAAAGCTGCAGAGAATGATTTAGGGGGTTTAAAAGAATGGAATACTGATATGCCATTAGATGCTGACTACAAATTAGATGCTAGAGCGCAAGAATTGGCGGATGAAGCAAAAGAATCAAGTATTTGTATTCCTATCGGTGAAGGAGAGAATTGTTGGTAAATTATTAAGTTTAAAAAGTCAAAAAAAAACACCCCATAAGGGTGTTTTAAAGAAATAAGTTTGTAAGTAAAACTGATAATTAGAATTTGAAAGTTGCTGTAGTGAGAATACCAAAGATGTCATCTTCTTCATCCGTCATTACGTCAGTACCACCAAAGATAGCAGGTCTTATTTCCATTGAATCATTTGGTTTAAAAGCATAATAAAGTTCCCAAATGAAAGGATCAACTTCATTTTGTGCAGCTCCAGCCCTAAATTCAGTGGCTTTGAGCGGCTGTGTGAATGCTAAACCAATTCTGTCATCAGGTTGGATCATATCTTTCCAAGTCAACCCCACCATGTAACTACTTGCTTCTGTCACGGTGTTTGGAGCAACTACATCATCATAAGATTTAACATCATAACCAACAGTGATTTCGGGTACGGCAGTTCCTGATTCCTCTGGCATCCAATATCCTCTTAGAGAATATCCGATTGAGTCTGTAGCTACTTGCCTAGCTAGTGTAGTAGCGTTGTATGAATGCGAAGACCAGTTTTGTTCATCTGATACAAATGCTGAAATATGCCATCTATCAGCAGTATAGGCAATTTGTGTATCCCATTTTCTCACGGTTTCTTGAGTTAACATACCCTGAGTAGGATCATCAGCACCCTTATCAACCAAATTGGAAGCAAAACCAAATCCTCCATCGGTCTCATACTTAAATCCAAAACCTACGTCAGTACTTGCTCCAAAGTTGCTATTTCCACCAAGCTTAAATGATTTTAGTGCACCTGGTTTGTATATAGAAGGAGTGATGTACATGTAATAGTTTTCAATCCTTGGACCAACGAAAGCAGTAATTTTGTCGCCCACAGGAAATGTATACCACATTTTATCGAGCCTAAATTGATCATTGTTATCTTTGGTTTCTATATGGTAAGTAGACCTTTCATCCCATACATCAGCATTGGCACCAGATTTAAGTCGAATATAAAGATTATCATCACCTGTGAAACTTGTATTCAAGTTCATTGTGTATGTATAACCTGTCGATAAAGCTTCACTTTCACCTATTTCATCAGCTCCATCAACAGCTCCTATCCACATAACTGCTTTCCCGTCTAGGGTAGTAGTATCTGAAAAGCCGCCGGCCTCAAATTGATTTGGTTTAACCTGAAGGCTATCAAAACCTCCTTTAGGGTTTTCAATATTTGCACTAACTTTGTTAGTGAATGATTTACTGTCAAGTCTTGAAGATTTTTTTTTGCTACGAATGTAGCTGCTCATTTCTTCAATATTGACAAAGTCGGAAGCTTGAGCAGCAATTGGAGCTATCAAGCTCAAAGCCGTTCCTGCCACCAACATTTGTTGGAAGAGTTTCATTTTACCTCACACTGAAAAAAACCCATTAAATGGGATATTTATACTGTATCGGATGTATCCAATTGGAATTGGGATAAAAGTTTCAATAAGGTGTAACTTTTGATACTCAAAAATGTCGCTTATAAAGTGGGGGTAAATTTCTTAAAATTAAATTTATTTTTTTGTTAATGGATATCCCAAGAATTCTCTTCCCTCGATCCAAGATGATGCGACATCTCTCGCTAAGTTTCGAATCTTCTCAATAAATTGAGCACGATCTGTAACTGAAATAACTCCTCTCGCATCAAGCAAATTAAATATATGACTACATTTCAGAACATAATCAAGTGCAGGGTAAGTTAATTTCTTTTCGATTAAATTAAGTGATTCATCTTGGTAAATTACAAATAATTTCCTGAGATTATCAGGACTAGATTCATTAAAATTATATGAACATTGACTTTTCTCAAATTGAAGCCAAATATCACTATATTTCAAAGAGTCGTTCCAATTTAAGTCCCAAATACTTTCTTTGTCCTGTAAGAACATTCCAATACGCTCTAATCCATAAGTGATCTCGATGGGAATTGGATTACAATCTAATCCTCCGCATTGTTGGAAATAAGTAAATTGGGTAACTTCCATTCCATCCAACCAGACTTCCCAGCCTACGCCCCAAGCTCCGAGAGTTGGTGACTCCCAATTATCTTCAACAAATCTTATGTCATGATTTTTAGGATCTATTCCAAGAGACTCCAGAGATTTTAAATATTTTTCTTGAATCTCATCCGGGGAAGGCTTAATTATTACTTGATATTGAAAATAATGTTGCGCACGATTCGGATTATCCCCAAATCTTCCATCTGTGGGTCTTCTACAAGGCTCAACATATGCAACCGACCATGGTTCAGGGCCAATGGCCCTCAAAAAAGTATGAGGGTTCATTGTACCAGCACCTTTTTCTGTATCGTAAGGCTGCATAATCAAACAACCTTCTTTGGACCAAAAATTATTTAGATTTTTAATTATATCCTGAAAAAACATCAAATTTTACAAAGTGGGAAAATTTAGATCAATGCCGATAAATATAATAACAAAGCTTTAAAAAACAATTCAAATCTAATTTCTGCAAAGTGTTACTTAGTAAAAAGCTGAAATAAATTAAATCAAATATAAAGACATAAATTTGAAATTTTTATGTAAAAAAGTCTAACGGCAATGGTCCAAAAGTATTAGATTCTTCTGAGTCTGCATCATACTGACATGTTATTAAAATACCTTCTCCAAGACCATTTTCAGATCTAATAAAAACATTACCAGTTTTTTGATTACCTTTTAAAAAAACACTCCCATCAGCATAGATAGAATCTAAATTCCCAAATTTAATTGAAGAATATTTTCTAGAAATTGATTTCAATGCTTCTTTAGCCCTGGTATCACTAGGTGCCATTATTCCAATTGTGATCCAATCAGCTTTATAAACCTTAACTTCAAGTTCTGCTAATAGTGTTTTTACTTGACTCTTAGTTAATTCAGGAGCCGTTCTAAAAATGTTGAAATCGACTAACTTATTTATTTCCATTAAATTAATAACCTAAAAAATAATTCTCAACCAAAGGGTCTTCCATTCCAAGCCCACATTGAAGCTGGAAGATCCTCGAATGAAATATAAATCTTATCTATTGGAATTCCCATTTTCTCATATACAAAATTAGATATTGGGTTAGCCATTTCTGAAGGGTTTATCGAACCTATCGACTTTATCTCTAAAAAGCAACATGGGCTTTCATCTCCGAAAAACATCTTGGTTTCATCCTCTAATTTTGCCATAACAAATTTTTCTGATTTATTTGTTAAAGATGAAACTAATATTGAAATTTCTTTAAGTAATTTTTCCTTATCATCTACTTTTATTGAAGTGGATAAATTAATGTAAGGCATATTTATGCAGCCAAATAATCTTTTTGAGTATCACTTTTAATATTATTAGATTTTGTTTTTATAACTTTTTTTGATGAAAGGTATGCCATGTCGTAAGGACTTATTCCGTTTTTATAGGGATTGAAAAGGGAATTTTTAGACCTATTTTTTTTACCCTTTTTGAATCCAATCATTTTAATTAAATTATTAATTAATAATTTAACTTTTTTTGAATATATGTCTAGGTTTTTTAAAAATTTTTATTAATGCAAAACGAAATAAATATTTAAAACACAATATGATTATACATTTACTAAATTTAAAGTGTATTGATTAGGAATTCTTTTGGAAGTTTTAAATAATTATCAAAGAAAAAAACTTGATGAGAGTAACGATGAGGAATTTTATTCTGATCCAAAATTTGTTTATCATTTAGATGAAAATTTTAGGCAATATTTATCAAATATATATAAAAATGAAATTGCAAATAATTCAACTGTTCTTGATTTAATGTCTAGTTGGGATAGTTATTTACCTGAAGAGAAAAAATATAAAAAGGTAATTGGGCATGGATTGAACAAACAAGAACTTGAAAAAAACAAAATTTTTAATACTTATTGGATACAAAATTTCAATTCAAATCAAGTAATTCCTCTTGCAAGTAAAAGTGTTGATTATTGTTTAATGGTTGCAGCATGGCAATATTTACAATATCCAGAAAAGTTAACTAGAGAAATAGCAAGGATTTTAAGTAATCAAGGAAAGTTTTTAATCGCTTTTTCTAATAGAGCGTTTTGGCATAAAGCTCCTAATATATGGATTTCTTCTACTGAGGAAGAGAGAGTCAAATATGTGAGAAAAGTTTTAATCACGAACGGATTTAGTGAACCTAAAATAATTAAAAAGTTTAATCAACCACCTCTTAATATCTTAAATTTTTTTAAAAAAGATCCTTTTTATTGCTTAATTGCGACTAAAGAGTAAATTATTCCTTTACACATTTGCTAACAAATTTAGAAAAAAGTCTCCATAGCCATACTTTTAAATTTTTACTAATATTGGGTAGTTAAAATTATCTATATGGGTTCTAAAAGAGAAAAATATCCTGAAAAATGTCCTTGGGATCTTGGGCCTAATCAACATTTAGCCAAAGAAGAGAACTGGACTTTAAGATTAGGGGAAGCAAATGTATGCTTTAGCAAAAACAAATTAGATAATAATTATTTTCATGTAATTAGTAATGAAAATGAGGAGCAAATTCTTGCTTTTAGAGCAAGACTCCTTTATCAAAAACTACTTGATAAAGGTTTTAGATTGGTTGAATAAAAAACCCTAATTTAATAAGCATAGATCCTCGAAAACAAACTTTTGTGTTTCTTCTTCTTGATTTTGGTTTATATATTTTATTGTCCTCGAATTTAATATCCAATAATCGTCTTTACCAATATTTAGAAATTCATCCTCATATTCCAATTTTTGAGAATTTACCTCAAATGTATCTGGATTAATTTGTTGACTACTGTATTTTTTGCTAAGGGAACCGGTTCCAGTATCTAAAAATTCTTCAACAAAAATTTCAATTATAATTCCATGAATTTTTCTGTAGACCATATTAATACAGTTATTTTTAACTCTATATTTATCGCCGTGATTCTTACCTGAAACACTCATTTCAATCCCATTTTCAGAATTTTTCAGTAAATTAAAGTTATTTTCTGAGTGCACTAATTCGAAGTCTCTTTTTACCCTATGTATACACACTTCAAATAACTGAGAAGCAATACTTTTAACAACTTTCTCATCTTCTATTTTTTGGATATTTGGTTTAAAGTCCTTACCCAATACAAAGTTACCTTTATGAATATTATTATCAGTCAAAAAAATACATCTTCCTCGGTAACCATGAAAATCATTTTTCCAGGTGTACCGATTTTCATAAGCCTTTCTGAAAATCTCCTTACAATTAATTTCTTTTAAATTATCCATTAATTTTGTGAATATTTGAAATAATTCTACAAAAAAAAACCTCCCTGTTAAAGGAGAGGTTTTTTATTAGATTAAACTAGTTTTGGGTAATTTTTGTATTTTCAATGTTGTCAAAAGCTTGACCAATTTTCTTAAAGTCAAATCCCATTGCTCTTAGTGCGTGCCAAAGATGACCTTGTAAGAAAAAGAAACCCAAGTAGAAATGTGTATTTGCAAGCCAAGCTCTTGAGCTGTATGCTCCTGAGCCTAAATCTACTGTATCAGTAAAATAAGGAGCAAATTCAAATTGAAGCTTTAAGGGTTCTCCATATAGATCAACTGGATATATGGTTGTATTTGAAGCACACCAAAAAGCAGCAACAAAAGCCATATAAGAAACACCTACAACTGAGTATGACAGAATTGCCTCAGCTCCAAGTAATCCTTTGCCTTTAAATTCTGTATATTCTCCAAATTGCTTAGTACAAATATGGAAAACCCCCCCAATTATTTCGAGGAAAGCTAGAAAGGCATGTCCTCCCATAACATCTTCTAGACTATCTATTTTTAAAAAATCAAATTGATGATTCCAAATAGCGGCAATATCTAAATTGTAAATAACTTGTCTTGTAGATCCTATTGCTGGGTCATAAATTCCATGAATACGAGCCCATTCAACGAACATAATTGCTCCAAGCCCAAGAAAGATTAAATGATGGCCAAGAATAAAAGTTAATTTATCTGGGTCATCCCATTCAAAATCAAATTTTTGTGGCTTACTATTTTCTGGGTAGTCTCCAAGATCACCTGCAAATTTGTTGGAATGTAATAATCCTCCAGCACCTAATACTGCTGAGAAAATTAGATGTAATGTACAAATTACAACAATTCCATATGGTTCTGTAATAACACCATTTTCAATACCACCAATTCCAATACCTGCTAGGTGAGGCAAAACAATTGCTTTCTGTGCACCCATTGGAATACTGGCGTCATAACGAGCCAATTCAAATAATCCAAAAGCTCCTGCCCAGAACATCATTAGACCTGCATGAGCAGCATGAGCAGCTATGAATTTACCTGAACGGCCAACAACACCAGAATTCCCTGCATACCAGTCATAGGTGACATCAGATTTTCCGTAAGTTTGTAACACTTGATTTAAGTAAACAGCAAATTGAGCATATTGCTTATCAGTATTGTTTTTACATGTTCTTTACAGATTTAATTACTTATGTAAAAAAAACATATTGAGAAAGAACAAATGTTACAAAATAGAGGAAGAAATATCTTTAAAGATTACGCCAATGAAGGGATTTCGCTCTTTAGTTGAGAAGCCCATGTTTCAAGACGAGAATCGGTCAAATCAGATTCACTATCCTCATCAAGAGGTAATCCACAAAAGCTTTCTCCAATGACACTTTTAGACTCATCAAATGTGTAAGAAGATTTATCTACATAACCGACCATTTCGGCGCCTGCTTTAGAGAAGTAGCTATGTAGTTCTTCCATAGCATCACAATAATTTTCCGTGTAAGTAGAAGAATCTCCTAAACCAAAAATTGCAACTTTTTTTCCTGATAAACTAAGTTCACCAATATCCTCTAAGATTGAATCCCATGCAGTTCCTGATCTTTCTTCATCTGCTCCAGTGTTCCAAGTAGGTATACCGCAGATAATTCCATCAAGACCTTCAAATTCTGAAAGATCATCCACATCAGATACATCTTTAGGTGCCTCTGCTGAAGAAATAAAGTTGTGAAGACGATCAGCAACGTCTTCAGTTTTTCCAGTTGTAGTCGCGTAATAAATTCCTACAGTCATAACTTCAAAATGTTTACATTAAGATAATAAAATCTAGAAACAATAAATTAATTTCTTTAAAAACCTTTTCATGTAAAATTTTATACTAATTAAGGTAAGAAAAATTTTTTGGGAATAATCTTTAAAAACATTTTAAAAATCGTGACTGACAAATTGCAAAATAAAATCGATTATCTCGTTAAAGAATTTAACTTTAAAGGTGAAAAAAAATTAAAATTAATTGTTTTATTTGGTTTATTAGGTGATTTTGATAGCTTTGAATATGCAATAAATCTGAAAAATTTTATCGATAATAATCCAGATGCAAATTTAGATATTTTCGCAATTGCTATTGGAAACAAAAATGGGAAAAAGAAATTCTGCAACTTTACTGGTTTTAGAGAAGAAAATTTAGAAATTGTTTCTGATAACCAGATTCATAATAATTTAAAAGTTTCCAGAGGATTAGATATAGGTTTTGGTGGATGGATCAATATGTTGTTGATGCTTTCTGGAATAAATTCTTTTAAGACAATCAAAGAGGTTATTAGAGGTTATACAGGAGATCGTGAATCAAATCAAATTTATTCAGAATTTAAAAAAATTGAAGTTTTAAAATTTCTCAAATTTTCAGGTAGTTCTTTCAAAAAGGTTTTTGGGGAAGGTTATTTAAGACCCTTTGAACTAGCAACATTTAGATTAAATAATATGAATGAAATTATACAAAATTGGAATGATTATATACTTAATGAAAAATATCTTCCACAAAGGGGGGCTTCTTTTATCTTAGATAATAAGAATAAAGTGATTTATAAATTTTTTCCAAGAGATGTACTTGGATATTCATCAAACATGAGGGAGCCTTTAAGATTTTTATCTGATTTTATAAAAAAATAGTTTTTAAATCTTTATATGAAAATAGACATATTCGGATATTTTGCAGCAATTTTAACAACTGCCGCATTTCTTCCCCAATTGATAAAAACTTTAAAAACAAAAAAAGCAGATGATGTCTCTTTAACAACTTTAATAATGTTTATTATCGGAGTTTTTTCTTGGATTATTTACGGTTACAAAATTTCGTCTATGCCAATATTGATAGCTAATTTAATTACCTTAGTCCTAAATCTCTTGATATTAATTTCAAAAATATATTTTCAAATAACTGAAAAAGAAGATTTATAGCTCAATAGTATTAAATTTATGATGAAATAATATTTATTGATTATTATAAGTTTAAATATTACTAATCTTGAGAACTTCAAAATGCTGGGTTTGGTTTAAGGGTAGCCTTAATAATAGAGGTTTTTGGAAAGAAGGTTTTACATGTACTTTTGACGAGAAGCCAGGGGTCTTGATAGAAAGTCCTGCTTACGTAACTTGTAGAGTTCCAAATTGGAGAGTAGTGACTACAGAACCAGAAGATTTAAACAAATCTCCTTTAATTCCACAAAACGCAATTTGGAAAATAATTTAAATTATTCAAAGTTAATTAAAAAACCCTTTGACTATGCGCCAGCAAGTTAATATTGCTCTGTAAAGTAACCAACAAATACCATCTACTCTCTTTTTATAAATATTATTCCTTTCTTAATTTTTGGTTTTTTTCTTGGGAAAAGGAAACCAAAAATATCAGAATATATTTCAAGACCTTTAATAAGATTTGGTATCCCACTAAGTGTAATGGGTCTCTTATTAAAAGAAGGCATAGATATAAACCTTATTAAAAGTGCATCCCTAGCATTCTCCCTTATAGGATTTTTAATAGTTTTAATAAATTTATCACCAATTTTTAGAAACAGACTTCCAAATTATACGTTGCAGCTGGCAGGTCTAATAGGCAATACATCTTTTCTTGGTATACCAATAGCAATAGCCATTCTCCCCTCAGAGACAATTAACTTAACTATAGGATTTGATTTAGGAACGACACTTTTTGCTTGGATATTTGGACCTTTTCTTCTCCAAAATAAATCCCAAAACAAAAGCTTCCCAAATATCAAAGGATTATTAAATGCATTAATAAATAGTCCTGCATCAAGGGGGATCATTGGTGTACTTATAGTATACCTTTTCAAAATAGATAGGATATTAGGCAATTATCTATGGATACCTGCAAGAATAGTGATTGGTTTAGCAATAGTAGTTGTAGGGACAAGACTTGGATTAATAACAAATCAAAAAAGTAAAATTTTTGATCTTAATGAAGAAATTAAATTCTCAATATTATTAAAATTATCTATCTTTCCTTTTATAGTCTTTTTAGTAAGCAAATTTTTAAATTTTGACTTCTATGAATCGTCAGCTTTAATTCTTCAAGCAGGAACCCCAACAGCAATATCTACAATTTTAATGGCAGAAGCTTATGGAGTGAATCAAAAGATCGCTTCAAAAATTCTTTTTACCACAACTTTAATTTCAATACTAACAATTCCTCTTCTAAAAATTCTAATGTATTCATTTAATTAAAAGCCTTGAAGAATATCATATTAATCCCAACGCATGATTAATGATTATTGTAAAGATATTGTCCGGATAACTAAATAATGTCTTAAGATTTAGGATATGAAGTCAGCAAACCCTGAAAATGAATATATCCCGTTAGATCTCAGGATTTCTGTGAGGAGGGATACCTTAAGACTTATCTCAGAGATGGCTGAAGACATGGGGATAAGCATTAATGAAGTATTTAGTTTTTTGGCTGAAGATTCAGTAGTTGATCTTGAGTTACTCGAAGATTTAAATAAAATTGAGATACCTAATAAGTGCAGCATCGATGACTTGAAAAACGCAATACTTAAAAAAAAGCTTTGTTAAAACTTTTCAACTTTTCTATTTTTCCAGTCTGATGAATAACCGCTATTAATTAAAAATTCTGAATACTTATTTAAATCACTTTTTTGAATACGCCATAAATTATAAATCCCATATTCGCCTATTTTTTGATGATTGATATTTGACCAATGCAATTTCCGCGAAGAGTATTCATCTATCACGACCAATAAAGATTTGTATTCATAATTAGGTTGATCTAAATGATTTTTTCTCCTATCAGTATTTAGTCTCTCCGAAAGGTTAATTAGCCCTTCTTTGGTATTTGGTTCATAAAAAACAATCTGTCTCGAATAAAAATGTAAAGAAGGTTTTCTTATCCCAATCATTGCTAAAGTTTCCTTCCCTTCACGAGCACTTAAAATCAATTTTGAGATATTCCTCAAGGGTAATTGCCTTGAAGTATCAGCTAGTTTTCTAATTGGCGACATCAAAAAAATTTGTCCAATTAAGAGAAAAATTTGGAGATAAAGAAATATATTTTTTGATTTTAGACAAAATAAAATTATTGCAAAAATTGTGAGTGAAGAGAAGATAAATTTAGCTTTGAAAATTATCCTAGAGCTTATTAGTTCTGATGCGAGATTAGGCATTTCAGGATCATTTATAGAACCCAGCCAAATATTTGAGAAAAAGAATGCTAAAGACAATCCGAACATTATTAAGATGTTAAAAAACCATAAAAATGCATAAGTTTTGTTTGGATTTTTTAAACTTATAAAGCTATTGCTAATTAAGATTGCTGCAGCTGGAATTGCTGGCAACCAATAGCTTGGTAATTTAGTTGCAGAAATACTAAAAAAAATTAAAACAGACATAAACCAACAAAGAGAATATATATGTAGGGTTTCGGAAAACTTGAATCTTTGATTTTTGCTGTGTAGAAAATCTCTTAATGTTCTAAAAATTCCGTGGTATAGAAAAGGGGTGAATGGTAATGAAGCCAGTACCATTATGTAAAGAAAAAACCAAAACGGTTCTACATGATTATTTACAACTGATGTATATCGTTGAAAATTATGATATCCAAAGAAATTATCCCAAAAAGGCTTTCCTTCTTTTATGAGTTCTAATAAATACCATGGAAGACTTACAAGAAGCGTTAAAAAAAAACCTTTTTTTGGATTTATCTTACAAAGCAAACTTCTCCAATCCTTCTGAATAAATAAAAAAGATGTAATAGTAAATGTTGCCAAAACAAGTGCAACAGGTCCTTTAGCTAAAATTGCAAAACCCAAAAAAACCCATGCTGAAATGCATTGAACATTATTTTCACTTGCCATTCTTCTCCAAAACAAAAGCAAACTAATCCCTAAAGTTCCAGTTAGAAGAGCATCACTCACAGCAGTCCTACTCCAAATAATTATTAGTGGTGATAAAGCAAAACTAAGTGCAGCAATTATTGGAGTAAGAAATTGCCTATTCCCTTGTTGAGGCCAAAGAAACAAAGTGTCTGCAATCATCATCATTAAAAATAATGATCCCAAAGCTGATGGAAGCCTCGCTGATATTGTCCCCAAACTATCCCAAATCTCATTTTTTGGTAGTGAGTAAAAAAAGCCCATTAGCCAATATATGAGTGGAGGCTTATCAAAACGAAATATTCCATTTACTTTCGGAGTTATCCAATCGCCAGATTCACTCATTGATCGCGCTGCAGCGGCAAATAGAGGAGGAGTTTCATCAACTAGTCCAGTTGTCCCTAAACCTAGAGTAAATATAATGATTCCAGAAACTAATACTATCAATAAGGTAATTAGCCTATTTTTAGAATTTAAAAGAATCATCTACTAAATATCAATTTTTCTTATATTCGTTTATTACCTCATTAAGCCAGTTCACAACCTTCTTAGCAAATATATTTGTAGAGGCATTTTTTTCTACCCAAGCTCTACAATTTTTACGTTTTATTTTTGAAATAATCTCCAAATAAGAAATTAGAGCTTTTTTATCATCAGGCTCTACAAGATATCCTGTTTCCCCATGCATAATTATTTCACTTGGTCCTCCTCTTTTATAGGCCACAACAGGAACTCCACAAGCCAAAGCTTCAACAACAACATTTCCATATGCCTCATTCCATTTCGGAGTATTTAACAACGCTCTACATTTACCAAGTTCTTTTTGTAATTTTTCAGTTGCTAAAAAACCCATCCAATTTATAGTTCTTTGGGGAAAAGATTGTTCTATCTTTAAAGCATAACTCTCATCTTCCATAAAACCCCAAACATTTAGTTTTTCGCCAAGTTCATTTGCCACATAAACTGCATCCTCTAAACCTTTTTCGGGTGCAACTCTACCAACCCATGCCAAAGGTCCTTCTGTTGAATCTTGAAAAATATAATTACCTAAATTAAAACCATTACCAATAATTGTTGGCCTTTTTATGAATGAATAATCATTTACTTGAGTTTTTGAATGAAAAGCAAAATTATGTGGATACTTAGCATATACCTTGGAGATTAAATTGGTAATTACTGAACTTTCAGAACCCATGCTAATAATATGTGCAATGGGGGTTTCTAAATTTAAAGTCATCCAAATTGGCAACCAATCATAAGACAAGTTCAACAAGATATCTGCTTGTTTTGCTATTTCTAATGCCTTTTCAAGCATTCCTGCTAGGAGTGAATTGTCTGGGATAATAATTGGAGAATTATAATTTTGATGCTGCCAGCTAATTTGATCTTCACCTTCAACCAAGTGTAATCTTATTTTTGCATTATTTTCATTTAATTTAGAATCTTTTGGAGCTATCACATCTATATAATGACCCAAAGAAACCAGACCTGACACTAAGGAGTTCAAAGTTAATTCAACTCCTCCACCTTTACCGCTGCCCAAAAAACCAATTGGGGTACTAATTAAGACTATTCGCATTATTTGATTTTTTATACTGAGTAACTAATTAGATAGTAGTATCAGAGAATTTATTTTCCCATAGTGACCTTCTCTGGCTAACAAAAAATACAGAGATAAGAACAAACGCTACTCCTATCCATTGAATTATTGTAAGTCTTTCATCTAACCAAATACCTCCACTAAGTAGAGCAAATACAGGAGTTAAAAATGCAAGAGTACTAAATCCAGTTATTTCCTTATTATTAGCAAAGTAGAAAAACAATCCATAAGCTACTGCTCCTCCGAAGACACTTGCGAATGACATGAGGCCCCAATCAAATATTGACCAGTCCGGTATTATTTGAAAATTTGATTTTAAGCAATGTCTAATAATTAATGGCACACTCCCTAAAACCATATGCCATCCCGTAACTGCAACTGGATCACTTTTAGTACACGTGAATCTTATTAAAATGGTCCCTAATGCCATAGCGAGAGAAGCTGCAAGCATCCAAAGTTCTCCAAAGTTAAAAGCTACATCACTAATAGCTATATCTGACATTAACCACCAATTGCCCAATATTTCTTGCGGAACACCTAAGAATACTATTCCTCCCAAGCCAAAAAGTAAGCCTAACCATCCTATTGGATTAATTAAATTTCCGAATATCGATCTTGCTAAAATTGCTACCAAAAGAGGCTGAGAATCTATCAATACAGAACCTAGACCTGCTCCAGTTTTTTCTATACCATAAGTTAAAAACAATTGGAAAAAAGTTGCGTCTACAATCGTAAAAACAAAGAACCACTTCAAATCGCATCTATAAATTTTCAAATCTCTTTTAAACAAATATGTTGTTATTAGCACAAGAACTCCTGCAGGAAGTAATCTTAAGGAAGCCACAAACTCTGGCCCAGCACTAGATACTAATGGAGTCATAGCCGCCATTGAGGTACCCCAAAGTGCAAATGGGAGTATCATTAAAAACCAATTTAAGATTGAATTCATTAGGTCTGCTGATAGTCTTTTTAAAGTAGTTTTATGTATTTACCTTAAAAGTATGATTTGGCCTTTTAGACGAAAGTCGAAAAAAAGAATGGCTCGTATTGTAATTGATGAGCCAATTACAAGTTCAACAAGAGTTTCTATCCTTAAAGCTCTTAAACAAATTGAGGATAGAGAATTTCCCGCTTTAATTGTGAGAATTGATTCACCAGGAGGCACTGTTGGTGATAGCCAAGAAATATACTCTGCTATTAAAAGATTAAAAGATAAAGGATGTAAAGTCATTGCTAGTTTTGGGAACATATCAGCATCTGGGGGGGTTTACATTGGTGTTGCATCTGACAAAATAGTTGCGAATCCAGGCACAATTACAGGATCTATTGGAGTGATTATAAGAGGAAATAATCTTTCTGAATTATTAGATAAAGTTGGTATAAAATTTGAGACTGTTAAAAGCGGCGTATTCAAAGATATACTATCGCCAGATAAACCTTTAAGTGAGGAAGGAAGAACATTGCTTCAAGGCTTAATAGATGAAAGCTACAAACAATTTACTGAAGCTGTCGCTGAAGGAAGAAATTTACCAGTTGATGAAGTAAAAAAATTTGCCGATGGAAGAATTTTTACTGGATCGCAAGCAAAAGATTTAGGTCTCGTTGATGAGATTGGAGATGAATTTGTTGCGAGGGAACTTGCTGCAAAAATGGTAAATATAGATCCTAAAATTCACCCCCTCACATTCGGGAAGAAAAAAAAGAAAATACTTGGACTAATTCCTGGTAGTAAAGTGGTTGAAAAAATTATTAATAGTCTCTTTTTCGAGATTGAGGCATCTAATAAAATCCTTTGGTTTTATAAGCCATAGATAAAAATGGAAGAAAAAATGAATAATGATTATAAAATTACATTTATTCGAGGGGCAACAACGGCATCTGGGAATTCTGTCAATGAAATAGAAGATGCAGTCGTAGAATTAATAGATGAATTAATTTCACGCAACAATCTCACTAAAAGAAACTTATTATCCATTACTTTCACAGCGACAAAAGATTTGGACGCATGCTTCCCTGCTTCAATTGCTAGAAGATGTAATGGACTTGATTCAGTAGCATTTTTAGACTGTCAACAAATGTTCGTGTCTAATGATGTAAATTTTTGTATAAGAATAATGGCACAAGTTTTATTACATTCAAATAATCCCGTAAATCATCCCTATTTAAGAGGGGCTTCAAAATTAAGACCTGATAGATGTTAATCTTAGTAAAACAATTTTCCACTTCAAACTTGGATAAACCTAATTAATCCTCTAGAAATTTATTTAATCAATGTTAAAAAAAACAAAAAAGGTTACTTTAAAATTTATAAATTTTAGATTTTTTTTAATTCCTTTAATTTTATTTTCAACTCCATTATTTAGTAACATACAAAATGCTAAAGCGGGTTTAGAATTCCAATGGGATCAGAACTCTAATTACCGAAGATTAAAGTGGTTTCAAAAAGAAGAAAAAAAAAGATTTAGAAATACAATTTATTTTTTCTTAAGGCCAAGTGATAGAAAAAATGATCTTTTAAAAATTAATTTAGCCATTCCTGAAACTTTTAAAGTAACTCTTAATCAAGAAAAAATAACTCTTTGCAAGGTAAGAATAGGTGGGTTTGAAGAGCGAACAAAATGTCTAGAAGATATTCCAGCTGATATTGAAATTACGACTGATGAATCTTCCCTTCGTAAAATTAATATTTTCCCTTATCAACCAATCCCCTCAAGCAAAGAGAGTTATGCAATTGTTTTTAAAAGAATTACTAATCCAAAGAGATCTGGACTATATCAATTCCATTCATATGGACAACCTAAAGGGCAATCAGTTTCAAGTTATTTAGGAAGCTGGACTATTTTGATCGATTAAATGATAAATTAATTAGGGATATAAAAAAAAATGACTAAAAGAACTTTTGGCGGTACATCAAGAAAAAGAAAACGTGTATCTGGTTTCAGAGTAAGAATGCGCTCTCATACTGGTAGAAGAGTTATTAAAAGCAGAAGACAAAAAGGTAGAGAAAGAATAGCAGTTTAACTCCATATTAATTAAAATGGCCTTACCAAAAAATATGCGTTTAAAAGGTCATAGGACTTTTAATTATATTCATAAAAACTCCACTAAATATCATGGAAAATTAATGACTTTTAAAGTGGCAAGATCAAATCCAGATATTCTTTTATCACATAATTTCAAAAATACTTCGAACAATTTAAGAGTTGCAATTGCTATTAGTAAGAAAGTTTCAAAAAAGGCTGTAGATAGAAATAAAATCAGAAGAATTCTGCAGGAGTGGTTATTAACAAACATTCAAAAAATTAATAACCACAAACCTTATTGGTTACTTGTTAACCTAAGATTTGGAGATTTCTACAATGATAAAAATAAACTTTTGGAGGAATTTCAAAATTTAATGTTCAAATCTCGTCTAATCAAATGATTAACATGAAAGAAGAAACGTTTTACGAAGGTGGGCCCGCAAAAAGTGATTTAATAATAAATCTACTTGCAGGCATAACTATTCTTGGATTGCCATTTACCTTTGCTGCAATAGTTAGAGCATTGTGGTTGAGATATAAAATTACAAACAAAAGAATTACAATTGATGGCGGATGGTTTGGCAAAAACAAAACACAAGTTTCATTAAGTAACATCGAAGAAATTAGATCAATTCCAAGAGGATTCGGATCATACGGTGATATGGTTCTTATCCTTAATGACGGATCAAAGGTTGAAATGAAATCATTACCTTTATTCAGAGAAAAGCAAAAATTTATTGAAGAAAATATAAATAAAAGATCACAAATTCCAAATCTCAAGGAGGTTGAGGGATTTGCTACTAAGTCCTAAATAAATTAATTACAAAAACCTTATTTTCCTGTAAAATAAAATGTCTAATAAAATTACACTCTTTTTAATATCGTGATAGGGTTCATTTCTGAAAAATTACTTATCCCGATTCTAGATTTTTTCTACGGTTTAGTTCCTAGTTATGGTTTAGCGATTGTTGCATTAACAGTCGTAATTAGAATTGCACTTTTCCCTCTAAGCGCTGGCTCCATTAGAAGCGCAAGGAGGATGAAGATTGCCCAACCAGTTATGCAAAAAAGACAAGCAGAAATAAAATCTAAGTTTTCAGGTGATCCAAAGAAACAGCAAGAAGAACTTGGAAAATTAATGAATGAGTTTGGTAGCCCCTTAGCAGGTTGCCTTCCTTTAATTGTACAAATGCCCGTTTTGTTCGCATTATTTGCAACTTTAAGAGGATCACCATTCGCGGATGTCCCATACAACATAAATCTCAAAGTAGTTCCACAGGATCAAGTAGCGGCTATTGATCCAAAACCCTATAAATCTCCAAGACACTCTATATTCATTACAGAAAAATCTCATTTTCCTGTAGTAGCTTCAATCCCCAGTGGAACAAAATTAGGGACAGAAGAATCAGTAAAAATAAATTTACAAACAACAAACGGCAATAGCTATTCGGAAGTTTTATCTAAATATGATAATGGATCAAAATTTCTACCCACTTGGACCGTTTCTAAAGGATCCGAAAATCTTAAAGTTTCTCAAGACGGTACAGTAACAGCAATTAAACCAGGGGATGCAACAATCGAGGCAAAGATCCCAGGTCTAGCTGCTAAAAGTGGTTTTCTTTTTATTAAAGCTCTTGGTCAAGTTGGATTTTATGTAGATGGGGCAATTAATTGGGATATTGCAGCACTAGTTGGTGCCTTTGGATTAACCCTACTTCTTTCTCAAGTTCTATCTAGTCAAGGGATGCCTGCGAATCCACAGCAATCGACAGCAAATAAAATTACACCAATCATGATTACTGGAATGTTCCTGTTTTTCCCGCTACCAGCAGGAGTTTTACTATATATGGTTGTTGCTAATATATTTCAGGCATTTCAGACTTTTCTTCTTAATAAAGAAGCTCTTCCTGAGAATCTACAAAAAATTTTGGATCAACAATTATTGGCCAAAGATTCAGTAATAACAACTTCTGCTTCAACTATTTCAGATAAAAGATTACCTTTCGAGCCAAACAGTAAAAAGTAATCTTGATATTTAATAATGAATTCTTGGTGTAGAAATTTAGAATTATTAATAAAATCAAGAACTTCACTAATATGGATAAGAACTAAAGAAGAGGAAAGATTAGAAAAATTAATTAATTTTTCATGTGAAAGATTAAAAATAAATAAATTTGTTTGCTGGGATTTCGTTAGCGGTATTAAGGGTTTAATAAATGAAGAGGGTAAATTTTCTAACAATCCGTTAGGAGTACTTAATTGGCTTAAGGAACAAAGTTCTGAAGCTTCAACAGTTTTATTAGTAAAAGATTTTCATAAATTTTATGATGATCCATCTATTAATAGAACTATTAAAGAACTATCTTATTCTCTAAAGGAAACGAATCATAATTTAGTTATCAGTTCACATTTGTTCCCATCATCAGAAGAACTAGAAGAATTAATGACAATTATAGATTTACCTTTACCTGATCAAAAAGAATTAAAAAATCTAATAAAAAAAATTGCTATTAATACCAATTCAAATCTTGATGAACAAGACTTAATTGAACTTTCTACGGCTTCAAGTGGATTAACAGAAATAAGAGTAAAGCAAGTCACTGCAAAAGCCTTAGCACAAAGAGGAAAAATAAGTAAAGAAGATATTAAAGATATTCTTGAAGAAAAAAAACAAGTTATCGCCAGAAGTGAAATTCTAGAATTTTTCGAAGCTAAATCAAGTCAAGATGATATAGGTGGTTTAAAGGTTTTAAAAGTTTGGCTCAATCAAAGATATAGAGCCTTCTCTAAAGAAGCTAGAGACTATGGGCTACCCATTCCCAAAGGAGTCTTACTCGTTGGAGCCCAAGGAACAGGGAAATCGCTTACCGCAAAATCTATTTCTAAGAGTTGGTCGATGCCGCTCCTTAGGTTGGATGTGGGAAGACTATTTTCTAGCCTTGTAGGTTCAAGCGAGGCAAGAACAAGAGAAACAATATTGCGAGCTGAGGCTATGTCACCTTGTATCCTTTGGATCGATGAAATTGATAAGGGATTTGGTGGAGATGCTAGAAGTGATGGAGGGACAAGTCAAAGAGTTTTAGCAAGTTTGTTAACTTGGATGGCTGAAAAAGAATCAGCCGTATTCGTAATTGCCACCGCTAATGCTATAGATAAGCTTCCCGCGGAATTATTACGGAAGGGAAGGTTTGATGAAATATTTTTTCTTGATTTACCTAATTCAGAAGAAAGATTAAGCATTCTTGACTTACACTTAAAAAAAAGAAGACCAAGTTATAATTTCCCCCTCTCTACTATTATTGATAGAACAGATGGATTCTCAGGAGCAGAGCTTGAACAAGTAGTAATAGAGGGGATGCACATTTCATTTTCTGAAAATAGAGAGCTTATGGAGAAAGATTTGATAAAGGCAGTTTCTGAATTAGTTCCCTTATCTAGAACAGCTAAAGAACAAATTGATTTACTAAAAAAATGGTCATCAACAGGAAGAGCCCGTTCTGCATCCTAATTAAATCGAAATTTTTTAAAATTGTTTAATAAGTTAGGAATCATTAATTTCGTTAATTTTTTACCAAAAATACCTAATAATGATTTTAGACTAACTATCTTAATTAAGGTATTAAAAAAAAAGAGTGTTAGATCAAAAATTAATAAGGGAAAATCCAACATCCGTTGAAGAGAATTTATCTTTAAGAGGAAAAGTCTATAACATATCCCACATACACGAATTAACTATTAAAAAAAAGGAAATTGATATAACAGTATCAAATCTTCAATTTGAAAGTAAAAAATTAAGTAAATTAATTGGTCAAGAAATTAACAAATCTCAAAACAATAATTCTTCAGAACTAAATAATTTAAAGAAAAAAGGAAATGAATACAGAATTAAGATCTCTGAATTTGAAGAAAAACAGAGAATTTTAGATAAAGAAATAGATAATGAGATTTCTAATTTACCTAATTTCCCAAGCAAAGATGCACCAATTGGAAAAAACGAAGGCGATAATATCCAAGTAAAAACTTGGGGAGAACCTCTGATAAAGGATAATCTTAAATCTCACTGGGAGATAGGGGAAAGTCTCAATCTTTTTGACTCTATAAAATCATCAAAAACATCTAAAAGTCGTTTCATTACACTTATTGGTAATGGAGCAAGATTAGAGAGGGCATTGATAAATTTCATGCTCGATATGCATACCAAAAATGGATATTTAGAGTTAATACCTCCAGCTTTAGTAAATTCAGAAAGTCTTACGGGATCAGGACAATTACCTAAATTTTCGAATGAAAGTTTTAAGTGTTCTAATGACGATTTATGGCTTTCTCCAACAGCTGAAGTTCCTTTAACTGCTTTTCATAAAAATGAGATTATTGATCCAAAGCAGTTACCTATAAAATATGTTGCTTATAGCCCATGTTTTAGAAGAGAAGCTGGAAGTTATGGAAGAGATACTAAAGGTTTAATAAGACTTCATCAATTTAATAAAGTAGAACTGTATTGGTTTTGTGAACCAAGTAAATCTTTGGAGGCTCATAAAAGAATTACTTCTGATGCAGAAAACATTTTAAAAGAGCTCAACCTACCTTACAGATTGGTAGATATTTGTACTGGAGATTTAGGTTTTTCCTCCAGCAGAACTTTTGATCTTGAGGTATGGTTACCGAATAGTAAAAGGTATAGAGAAATTTCAAGTTGTAGTAATTGCAGAGACTTTCAAGCTCGTCGTTCTTCAATAAGAACAAAAATTGATAAAAAAACTTCATACATTCACACTTTAAATGGAAGTGGTTTAGCCGTTGGGAGAACTATGGCAGCAATTCTTGAGAATGGTCAGCAACAAGATGGCAGTGTAAAAATCCCTGATGCACTTATTCCATATTTTGGTGAATCTCAAATAAAAAATGATTAGAATTAATTAATGAACGTTTTAACCTCAATTACAGTTTTAGGATTCCTAATTTTTTTTCATGAAATGGGGCATTTCCTCGCAGCAATACTTCAAGGAATATATGTAGATGGATTTTCAATCGGTTTTGGGCCTTCAATCATACAAAAAAATTTTAAAGGAATTACATATTCATTTAGAGCATTTCCTCTAGGAGGATTTGTATCTTTTCCTGATGAGGAGCAAAAAAATATTGATCCAAAAGATCCAAATCTTTTAAAAAATAGACCAATCATACAACGAGTAATCGTCATATCAGCGGGAGTTTTAGCCAACTTATTGCTCGCTTATACAATCCTAATTATTAATGTCACAACTATAGGAATTCCATATGATCCTGAACCTGGGATCTTAGTTTTGGCAACTCAGCCAGACAAAGCTGCTTTTAAAGCGGGATTAGAACCAGGAGATAAAATCTTAAAAATCGAGGGCAAATTTCTTGGAGTAGGAGATAAAGCAGTATCTGAACTTGTAAAAGAAATTCAAAGTTCCGCAAATAGTCCGATCCAAATAGAAATTGATAGGGAAGGAATACTAAAACAAATAACACTTTTCCCAAAAAAAATTGATGGGAAAGGTACGATAGGTGCTCAATTACAACCTAATATCAGAAAAGAAACTATAAAGACAAAAAGTTTCTATGATCTTTTTAGTTACACCAATAAAGAATTTTCTTCTCTTTTAGTAAAAACAATTCAAGGATATAAGGGATTAATTACAAATTTCGCTTCTACTGCTCAACAATTGAGTGGGCCTGTAAAAATAGTTGAAATTGGTGCACAGCTTTCTCAGCAGGGTGGGACCGGAATATTATTATTTGCTGCTTTAATATCAATAAATTTAGCAGTGCTTAATTCCTTACCTCTCCCATTATTGGATGGAGGACAACTTTTATTCACTTTAATTGAGGGATTAAGAGGAAAGCCAGTGCCTGCTAAGGTTCAAATCGCAGTAACACAATCAAGCTTTTTTCTTTTAGTGGGACTTAGTGTCCTTCTAATAATAAGAGATACAAGTCAATTATTAATTGTTCAGAGATTACTTAATCAATAATTTTTAAATATGTTAGTCAAGCTGTTAGAATATACGATAACTTTATAATTTTTTTTGATGGCAAAAAAATCAATGATTGCGAGAGAGGTGAAGCGTAAAAAACTTGTAAAAAAATATGCTGAGAAAAGAAAATCACTATTATTAGAATTTAATTCAGCAAAGGATCCTATGGAAAGATTAGAAATTCATAGAAAGATTCAAGCACTTCCAAGGAATTCGGCGCCAACTAGGGTAAGAAATAGATGTTGGGCCACTGGAAAACCCAGAGGCGTTTATAGAGATTTTGGGTTATGCAGAAATCAATTAAGACAAAGGGCTCACAACGGAGAATTACCGGGTGTAGTAAAGTCGAGTTGGTAATTGTAGAAATTTAATAGATTTCAGAATTTTAAATGTTAAAAAAAAACAAGTATTACCAGTCGTTTAACTTAAATACTAAAATTAATTTAGTTATTATTTTCAACCATATATAAATAATTCTCTCAATATGTCCCTATGAGATGTAAGAATAAATTATGTATAGATTTATAATTTAAAAAGTGGAAGGACAAAATAAGTCGATCACGTTTGACGGACGAGAGATACGACTAACTACAGGACTTTATGCTCCTCAAGCGAATGGATCAGTAATGATCGAGTGTGGAGACACATCTTTATTAGTTACAGCAACAAAAACCATAAAGAAGGAAGCTGCTGACTTCCTCCCTCTCATTTGTGATTACGAGGAAAAACTATATGCAGCCGGGAGGATTCCTGGAGGTTTCATGAGAAGAGAAGGGAGACCTCCTGAGAGGGCAACATTAATTGCAAGATTAATTGATCGTCCTATGCGGCCCCTTTTTCCGTCATGGATGAGAGACGAGATACAAATTGTGGCTTCTTGTCTTTCCTTAGATGAAAGAGTTCCTGCAGATGTATTAGCTGTAACTGGTGCCTCTATTGCAACATTGCTTGCCGAGATACCTTTCTTTGGCCCAATGGCAGCAGTAAGAGTTGGGCTTATAGGAGATGATTTTATTTTGAATCCTAGTTATAGAGAAATCGAAAATGGTGATCTTGATTTAGTTGTTGCAGGATCTCCTGATGGGATAGTTATGATTGAAGCAGGGTCAAATCAACTTTCAGAACAAGATACTATTGAGGCTATTGATTTTGGATATGAAGCTGCAACTGAACTTATAAAAGCTCAAGAAGATCTTCTTAAAGAACTTGGAATTAAGCAAGACAAGCCCTCAGAACCAGCAGAGGACAAAACTTTGTCAACATATCTAGAAAAAAACTGCTCAAAACCTATTGATTTAATTCTTAAGAAATTTGATCAGACTAAAGAAGAAAGAGATCTTGAATTAGAAAAAATAAAATTAGATGTTCAAACAAAAATCGAATCTCTAAAAGAAGATAATCAATTAAAAATCTTAACTTCAGAGAACGATAAACTAATTCATTCCGACTTTAAGAAATTAACCAAAAAGTTAATGAGATCCCAAATAATTAATGATGGGAAAAGAGTTGATGGCAGAGCGCTTGATGAAGTTAGAAAAATATCTGCAGCTGCAGGGATACTTCCTAAAAGAGTACACGGTTCAGCGCTATTTCAAAGAGGCTTAACGCAGGTTTTATCTACCACTACTCTTGGTACTCCTAGCGATGCACAAGAAATGGACGATCTTAATCCAAGTACCGAGAAAACATATTTGCATCATTATAATTTCCCATCTTTTTCAGTTGGAGAAACAAGACCTATGAGAACTCCCGGAAGAAGAGAAATTGGCCATGGAGCATTGGCAGAAAGGGCAATATTACCAGTCCTACCAGGTAAAGAGAAATTTCCCTATGTGCTAAGAGTAGTTAGTGAAGTATTAAGCTCAAATGGTTCTACATCTATGGGCTCCGTTTGCGGAAGTACACTTTCATTATTAGATGCTGGAGTGCCTCTGAAAGCTCCTGTTAGCGGTACTGCGATGGGCTTAATTAAAGAAGGCAAAGATATAAGAATCCTTACAGATATTCAAGGGATTGAAGATTTTCTTGGAGATATGGATTTTAAAGTTGCTGGTACCGAGAAAGGTATTACTGCCTTACAGATGGACATGAAAATTACAGGCTTGCCTGTTCCTGTAATTTCAGATGCCATAAAAAAAGCTCGGCCTGCAAGATTGCATATTTTAGAAAAGATGCAAGAAGCTATAGACCAACCTAAAGATTCTTTATCACCTCACGCTCCTCGATTACTTAGCTTTAGGATTGATCCAGAACTTATTGGTACTGTTATAGGCCCAGGAGGAAGGACCATAAAAGGTATTACTGAAAGAACAAATACAAAAATAGATATCGAAGATGGTGGTATTGTTACCATTGCCTCTCATGATGGAGCAGCAGCAGAAGATGCTCAAAAAATCATAGAAGGTTTAACTAGAAAAGTTCATGAAGGTGAGATCTTTTCAGGAGTTGTAACTAGAATTATTCCGATAGGTGCATTTGTTGAAATTCTTCCTGGCAAGGAGGGTATGGTTCATATATCACAGTTATCTGAGGCCAGAGTGGAGAGAGTAGAAGATGTTGTAAGACAGGGAGATGAAGTCACTGTAAGGGTTAGAGAAATTGACAGTAGAGGGCGAATAAATCTAACCCTCAGAGGTGTAGGGCAAAATGGAGGCATGTCTTATCCAGAGCCAACACCAACACCAGTTGCTCCACTTAATTAATATCAAATAGGATATAGGTTGTTATTTCTTATTATCTCAATAATTTCCGAACATATTCTTCCATGATTAAGTTTGTTGTTTGAAGCAACAATTATTCCTGGCTGCTCGAAATTCTCTTGATTATAAGAAATCTCTTTATTATCTATAAATGTTATTGCTCCTCCAGCTGCATTTAATATAGCCTCAGGCGCAGCGAAATCCCAGTCTTTTGGGCTACTTGCACCTGGTAAACTTAGTGAAATATAAATATCAGCATCTCCCTTTACGATTGAAGCTATCTTACATCCTATGCTTCCCATTACAATTTTTTCTTTAAAGTTAATTGTGTTTATAAGACACTCAAGGGTCTCATTCCTATGATTCTTACTTGTTATTATTGTCATGTCTTTAAGGTTTTTTTCCTGGCTTAATTTTGATTTTAAAATTACTCCATCTTTTCTTTCACCCCAAACCTGCACTCCATTTGCTATCCATAATTCATTTTTAGATGGTATTAAAACAAAACCTAAATATGGTTTATTTTTATAATTCAATGCCAAATGCATTGCATAATTACCTGTACCTTGAATAAAATCTTTTGTACCATCAAGAGGATCTAATACCCATAACCAATCGCAATTTGAACAAAGACTATTAGATAAAAGATTTACGTTTTCTTCACTCAAAATACTATATTCAAAGTCTGAATAATTTTCTCTAATTTTTTTTATAATTAATTCGTTAACTTTAAGGTCTGCTAATGTAACAGGATCATTTAAACCTTTATTTCTAACAATCTTATTTTTTTGTTTAATATCTTTGATTTCTTTTGAATAGTAAAGCAAAATATCAGCAGCTTCCCAACTTATAATCTTCAAATCACTTATAAGCTTATCTGTATCTACACAAAATGGAACCTTAACCATAATATGAATAAAATTTCATTATCTCACAGAGGTCAAGAGCCAGAAAAAGGTATTTTATATCTTGTTGGGACTCCTATTGGAAACCTATCAGATATATCTTCAAGAGCACTAAATATCTTGGAAAATGTTTTCTTGATAGCTTGTGAAGATACCAGACAAACGAAAAAAATAATGAATAAGTATGGGATTTCAAATAGATTGATTAGTTTTAATCAAATAAATTGTTTAAGTAAAATTCCTGAAATTATTAGTTACCTCAAAGAGGGTAATTCCATAGCTCTAGTAAGTGATGCAGGCCTACCAGGAATCTGTGATCCTGGTGAAGAACTTGTTAGAGAAACGAACAAACATAATTTGGATACTATTTGTATTCCTGGTCCTTGTGCCGCATTAACTGCACTCGTCTCAAGTGGCCTACCATCATCTAAATTTATTTTTGAGGGCTTCTTACCTAAAAAGAAGTCACTAAGAGATAAAGCACTTTTTGAAATAAGTAAAAATGAGAAAACTACCATATTTTTTGAAGCCCCGCATCGTTTAAAGCAAACTTTAAAAGGACTTAAAGAATTCTGTGGTGGAGAACGAGAAATAAAAGTTTTTAGAGAATTAACCAAAAAATTTGAGGAACATATAGGTTTTAATATTGATGAAGTAATAAACTATTTTGAAAAAAAAGAAATATTAGGAGAATTCACTATTGTTTTAAAAGGAATAGACTCTTTAAATAAACAGAAAATAAATGAACCAGCATTAAAAAAAGAATTAAATGATCTCATCAAAGCAGGGTTAAGTTTATCAGCCGCTTCAAAATATCTTGCTAAAAAAGAAAACCTTACAAAGAAAGTAGTATATAATTTGATATAAAATAAACTCCTTAAATGGTCAATTTTTTTAAAAATTTATTTTCTAATCTGTTCTTGTTTTTTATTTTGATAATCATAATTCAAAATAGTAATACAAAAAATAAGGTGAATTTAATTATTGATGAGACCATTAATTTACCTGTAAGCTTCATAATTGGAACAAGCTTTATAAGTGGGTCAATTATAGGTAGTTTCTTTTCATCAAACTTTCTTTTAAAAGAACCAAATTAGATAGATATCAATTTATCTCCAGCTAGTATTCTTGAAATCCCTCTAGATAATAAGATTGGAGATACAATTTTAAAAACATTGGTATTTGGAACTTTTATAACTTTTTGATCCCTGCCACAATTCCTCTTTGCGTTTTTCAAATCATAATAAATTTCTATTGTTTTTCTGTTCAAATCATCTTCAGGTAGAAATTCCCATTCAGGGTAATCTTTCAACATTTTTATTATTAATTCGATTTTACTATCTACGATCATATAAATAAGTTTAGGAAAATCAACTTCATCTAAAGGTATTGAAGCGAGATCCTTTTGATTATCCAGATCAACCTCATAATTCAAAGGGGCAATTTCAAAAAAATTATTAGAGATTCCTTCATTTTCAAAATTAATATTATCATCCTTCGTTTTATTAATTTTCTCTACCTTACTTTCCTTTTTGAAATTTACAGGGATTTGTTTAGAGGAAATTTCTTTACTATTTATATTCCTAATTTTTTTAAATTTCTCGTTACTCAATTTATTCTTTAATTGTCTTGTAATAGTAGTTACAGAGAAACCATACATTTCTGATAATTCTTTGATATTTATTCCATCAATAAATGATTTAAGAATATTACTTTTATCCTGTTCTGTTACTTTTTTAGGCAAAACATAAAGATGACTTCCTAATTAATTATAGTCCTCAACGAAGAAATTTTATTTTTTAATATTTGCTCTAACCTTTTAATCGTATTAATCTAAGAAAAAAAACTTGTTCGAAACTAAAACTAATTCCTACATTAATAAGAATATTTTCCCAGTGCTCCTTTCTGGAGGTTCTGGCACAAGGTTATGGCCACTATCAAGATCATCATATCCTAAACAATATTTAACTTTAAATAAAAATTCCAAATATACTCTTCTTCAAGAGACATATTTAAGACTTAAAGGAATAAAGTTTTTAAAAAATCCCATAATTATATGTAATGAAGAGCAGAGATTCATAGTAGCTGAGCAAATGAGAACTATTAATGTTGAACCGGAATCTATTTTACTTGAGCCCTGTGGAAGAAATACAGCATCTGCAATTGCTTTGGCAGCTTTGATTGGAATTAAGGAAAAAAACGACCCATTATTATTAGTTTTAGCATCAGATCACAAAATTGAAAAAAATAAAAAATTTAGAGAAACAATAGAAGAAGGGATCGTTTTTGCTAATAGAGGAAGATTAGTAACGTTTGGAGTGGTTCCTAGTACATCTGAAACAGGATTTGGTTACATCGAATCAATGGAAGAACTTTCTAAAGAAACAAAATCTAGTGATATTAAGAGTTTTATTGAAAAACCCAACAAGGAATTAGTAAAAAAACTTCTTAAAGATAGGCACTATACATGGAACAGCGGCATTTTTCTTTTTAAAGCATCATCAATAATATCCGAGCTTAGAAAATATCAACCTGAAATTGTTGAAACATGCGAAAAATGTTTAGAAAAAAAAATTGAAGATCTTTCATTTCGAAGGATTGATCATAATCTTTTTAAGAAATCGCCTAACATTTCTATCGATATTGCTGTTATGGAAAAAACCAAATTAGGGACTGTTATACCTTTAGATGTAGGCTGGAATGATCTTGGCAGCTGGAAAAGTATGTGGGAGAGTTCTTTTAAGGATGTAAACAATAATTCCTTAGAGGGTAAAACTATTATTAAAGATGTAAAAAACTCTTATTTAAAAAGTGATAATAGGCTCTTAGTTGGTTTAGGGTTAAATAACATTGCAGCAATTGATACTGAAGATGCAATTTTAATTTCAAATAAAAATTCAATCGACTCACTTAAAGATATCATCAAAGAACTTGATAAAAATAACTATAGAGAACTAAAGATAAATAATAAGGTTCATCGGCCTTGGGGGCATTACGTTTCTCTTATGGAAAATAAAAATTGGCAAGTTAAAAAAATAGAAATAAATCCTTATGAGAGCATTTCACTTCAAATGCATCATCATAGATCCGAACATTGGGTTATAGTTTCAGGTAAAGCTAAGATTGAAATTAATAACGAAACATTTTTAATGAATAAGAATGAAAGCACTTATGTTCCACAAGGAGCAAAGCATCGATTATCAAATCCTTTTTCTTTTCCTCTAATTTTAATAGAAGTTCAAAGCGGAACATACTTAGGGGAAGATGATATTGTAAGATTTGAAGACAAGTATAAAAGAAATACAGATAATTCTGAATGAATAAAAGAAAGAAAGCACTTATTACTGGGATTACTGGTCAAGATGGTAGTTATCTTGCTGAACTTTTAATTAAAAAAAATTATGAAGTTCATGGAATCAAGAGAAGATCTAGTAATTTCAACACAAAAAGGATTGATCATCTTTATCAGGATCCTCATAAAAAGAAACTAGATTTAATTCTGCACTATGGTGACCTTACTGACAGCACAAATATCTTAAATATTATTCAAAAGGTATCTCCAGACGAGATTTATAATCTTGGTGCTCAAAGTCATGTTTCAGTAAGTTTTGAATCTCCTGAATATACAGCGAATTGTGATGCTTTAGGTCCATTAAGGATTCTTGAAGCAGTGAGAATATTAAATTTAACAAACAAGACAAAAATATACCAAGCCAGTACGAGTGAACTATATGGCATTACAAAGTGTTCGCCTCAAAATGAAACAACACCTTTTTATCCAAGAAGTCCTTATGCTGCAGCGAAATTATATGCTTATTGGATAACTGTCAACTATAGAGAAGCATATGGAATGTTCGCCTGTAATGGAATTTTATTTAATCATGAATCAGAAAGACGTGGAGAGACTTTCGTTACAAGAAAAATAACGCGAGGCTTATCAAGAGTTAATCTAGGTTTAGATGATTGCATTTATCTTGGGAACCTTGACTCAAAAAGGGATTGGGGGCATGCAAAAGATTACGTTGAAATGCAGTGGATGATGTTGCAACAAAAAAAGCCAAAAGATTATGTCATAGCTACAGGGAGGACGGAGACAGTAAGGAGATTTGTTGAATTAAGTTCGATAGAACTTGGATGGAATAGTAAAAAAAACTCTCCTGGTATAATTTGGAAAGGCGAAGGGCTAAGCGAGGTTGGGGTAAGAGCTGATAACGGTAAAATTGTTGTGAAGATTGATCCGAGATATTTCCGTCCTACTGAAGTAGATTTACTTTTAGGAGATTCTAGTAAGGCGAATAAAGAACTTGGATGGAGACCAACGACAACCTTGGAGCAATTAGTATCTGAAATGATCAAAAATGATTCCAATGACGCCAAAAAGGAATTAATTTTAAAAAACAAAGGCTTCTCAACACTCAATTCAGTTGAAACGATACCAAACATAATGAATTAAAAAAAACGTGACTTTATTAAGTGGAGATGAGACCATCTACGTTGCTGGTTCAACTGGGATGGTTGGTAATGCAATTTGCAAACTACTATTAAAAAATGGATTTACTTTCAATAACAAAAAACTCATAACCACCTCTAGGAAAGATTTAGATTTACAAGATGCCAAAAAAGTAGAGGCTTGGTTCAAAAAATTTAAGCCAAATATTGTAATAATTGCCGCAGCAAAAGTTGGAGGGATAATGGCAAATAAACTTAATCAAGTAGAGTTTCTTTTAGAAAATTTAAAAATTCAGAACAATTTAATCGAAACATCTTATAAATTCGGGGTCAAAAGATTAATATTTCTTGGAAGTAGCTGTATTTATCCAAAATTGTCACCCCAACCAATAAAAGAAGAGTATTTACTAACTAGTGAATTAGAGCCTACAAACGAAGCATATGCAATTGCTAAAATCGCTGGGTTAAAGTTATGCCAATTTTACAGAAAACAATACAATTTTGATGCTATTTCCCTAATGCCAACAAATCTTTATGGCCCTAACGATAACTATGATTTAAAAAATAGCCATGTATTAGCAGCATTAATTAGAAAATTTTATGAAGCCAAGATAAGAAATTCTAAATCAGTAACCTGCTGGGGTTCAGGAAAACCTTTAAGAGAGTTTCTATATGTTGAGGATTTCGCAGAGGCTTGTTTTCACATTCTCAAGAATTGGGATCCTGATCATGCTCATTGCCCTATAGACAAAGATGGAAATAAATTGAATTGGCTTAACGTAGGATCTGATTACGAAATATCAATAAAAGAACTTTCACAAAAGATTTCTTATTATATGAAGTTCGATGGAGAAATAATCTGGGACAAAAGCAAACCTGATGGTACTCCAAGAAAAAAATTAGATAATAACTATATTAATAAAATAGGGTGGAAGGCTAATACCAATTTAAATAATGGTATTAAGAAAACCATAATAAGCTACAAAAATGAATTGGGAGCAAAAGATCAATTTTTTTCCTAACTTTTTAAAGAATTTTTTATTAATAACTTTTATAAATTACACAAATTCTGATTTATTGTTGAGAAATAATGTATTAGAATTTTACTTTAATAAAACATTACTCATATTATGGATTTTGTTTAATTAAAAGGGGATAAAAAAATATAAAATTTCCTCAGAATTTCATATTGCTTCCTTAGCTCAGCTGGATAGAGCAACTGCCTTCTAAGCAGTGGGCCGCAGGTTCGAATCCTGCAGGAAGCGTTAAAATTAAAGTTTTAATTATTTAAATAATGAATTTAAAATAAATTAGACCATGTAAAAATAAATTTAGAAAGTGATTATTAAAGAATTAAAAATTCAAATTAAAAATATAGGAGGTTTTGGTCAATTATGTTTTTATTTAGGCACATTTTTCCTGGCTTCAGCTTTACCAATAGCTGGCATATTTTATTTGATTGCACTTTTTACTTCAATTCACAAAACAAAGCGTTCCATATTAAAAGATGGATGGAATCAAATTTTGATTGTCTCATCTGGATTCATTCTTTTTAGTTCAATTAAAACCAATTTATTTCATCTGCAAAATAATACAAATGAGATTCAATATTCATCTTCCTGGTACTCATTATTTAATTGGATCCCACTATTTTTAATATTTATATACTTTCAACATTACTTAAAGAATAAAGATCAAAGGTCTTGGTTCTCAAAAATACTTATTTCAGGAACTTTTCCAGTTTTTTTCAGTTGCCTCTTACAATATAAATATAGACTTTATGGGCCTTGGGAAACATTTGGAGGATTAATAGTTTGGTTTAACAAACCACTTTATGGGATTGATGGGGGAGCACCATTTGATGGACTTTCAGGTTTATTCAGCAATCCAAACTATTTAGGTTTTTGGTTATCTACCATCTTTCCTTTAATAGTTGCCTTGATATTAGAAAACAAATTTTTTAATTATAAAAAATTCTTTACTATTGGATTATCTCTCTTAACAGTTATTTTAATATTATATACTCGATCAAGGAATGCGATATTAAATTTATTCGTTACTTCTTTTTTGGTTTTTGGATTAAAAAATTTATTGCTAGCTTTAATAATCATTATATTAATTTTCTTTTTTGTTGATTTACTTAAATTTGGTTCAATCTTCCCAGAGGCATTTGCAAGAATCGGGTCAATATTTTATTCTCAATATCTTAGGTTTAATATCTGGTCAAATACAATTAAATTGATTGCACAAAGACCAATATTTGGATACGGTGCTGCAACATTCCCAATTTATTTCAGCATTAGAGATATTGGGATTCAGCATACTCATAATTTACCGCTACAAATTGCATACGATTATGGAATACTTAATTCAATAATTTTAACTTTGTTTGTTACATTTCTAGTTTTTAGAGGCTATCAAGCGATATTAGAGGCAAAATCATATAAGGAAACAAATATATTTAACAGATGTTGGCTAATTGCTTCGTTTGCGACTATTTTTCATCATTTCTTCGATATTACTTATTATGATGGAAAGATAAGTATTTTGATTTGGATACTATTAGCTGGTCTAAAATGTATAATTGATGAGTGCAAAAAAAGTAAAAAATATGTTTAACAATATATCAATTTTAACTCTCTAAGTATATTTTTAGAATAAGAAAAGTATAGGATTAGAATTTAAAGAAAAAATCATAACTTAATGGAGATTAGAAATATTTGCTGTATTGGCGCAGGTTATGTAGGGGGACCAACAATGGCAGTCATTGCCAATTATTGCCCTAATATTCAGGTAAATGTAGTTGATATAAATCCAGAAAGAATTGATCAATGGAATGATGATGATTTTTCAAAGTTACCTATTTTTGAACCTGGACTCGCAGAAATTGTAAAAAAATGTAGAGGAGTAAACCTTCATTTTTCAAATGAGATGGAGAATCAAATCAAGAAAGCAGATATGATTTTCATATCTGTTAATACACCAACAAAAGTTAAAGGAATTGGAGCTGGCCAAGCCATAGATCTTAAATATGTAGAAGCATCCTCTCGAGAAATTGCGAAGTACTCAGAAGGATTCACAATAGTTGTTGAAAAAAGCACATTGCCAGTAAAAACAGCGCAAACTATTAAAGATATACTAGACGCAGAATCAAAATCCAAAGAAAAATTTACTGAGAAAAATTTTGCTGTACTATCAAATCCAGAATTCTTAGCTGAGGGAACAGCCATAAATGATTTAAATAATCCTGACAGAATTTTAATAGGTGGAGACAACAAAGAAGCAATAGATTCATTAGTTCGTATATATACAAATTGGGTTGATAAAAGCAAAGTTTTAACAACAGATCTATGGAGTTCTGAATTATCTAAACTAATTGCAAATGCGTTTCTAGCTCAAAGAATAAGCTCCATTAATACAATTTCAGCATTATGTGAAGCAACTGGAGCAAATATTAAAGATGTTGCATTAGCAGTAGGCATGGATAAAAGAATTGGGAAATACTTTCTTAATAGTGGGCCGGGTTTTGGAGGAAGTTGTTTTAAAAAAGACATTTCTAATTTGGTTTACATCTCTAATCATTATGGATTAAGTGAGGTTGCAGAATATTGGCAAAAAGTTTTAGATATAAACCTCTGGCAACAAAAAAGATTTGTGGAATTAATTGTAAAACAAATGTTCGGGACCATATCATCAAAAAAGATTGCAATTTTAGGTTTTGCCTTTAAATCTAATACTAATGACACCAGAGAATCGCCCGCTATCTATATTTGCAGGAAACTGATTGAAGAAGGAGCAATTTTAAATATTTATGATCCAAAAGTTAGCCAAAATCAGATTAATAAAGACCTAAAAGGATGTAAAGAGGACCTTAATGTTCCAAACAATAACAAAAAATGGACTTTTTCCAATTCCCTTTATGAGACTTTTAATGATACAGATGCTGCAATATTTATGACGGAATGGGAAGAGTTTCAAAATCTTGATTGGAGTACAATTTCACCTAAAATGAGAAAACCAGCATGGATTTTTGATACGAGATCTATTATTAAAAAAAATGTAATTAAAAAATATGGAATTAATATTTGGCAGGTAGGATCTGGCTCATAAATACCTTAAAATCTCAATAGTAACTTTTAATAAATGGATAAAAAAGTATTAATAACAGGCGTTGCAGGTTTTATTGGATTTAATCTTTGTAAAAAGTTGATGAAAGAAAAAATAAATATTATAGGAATTGACAACCTAAATTCTTATTATGATACGAACTTAAAAAAAGCAAGATTAGATAATTTAAAAAATACTGAAGGAAATTTCAATTTCTTCAAAGTTGACATTGAAGATAAAGAAAAAGTTGATGAGATTTTCTTAAATTATAAACCTTCAATAGTTATTAATTTAGCTGCCCAAGCAGGGGTTAGATATTCAATTAAAAATCCAAGAACATTTATTAGTACTAATATCCAAGGATTCGTAAATATATTAGAAGCATGTAAAAATAATCAAATTGAACATCTTGTATACGCAAGCAGCAGTTCAGTATATGGTGGTAATGAGCAACTTCCATATTCTGAAAATAATATTGTTGATCATCCTGTAAGCATTTATGCGGCTAGCAAAAAAGCAAATGAATTAATTGCTCATGCATACAGTCATTTGTATTCAATTCCCTGCACAGGGCTAAGATTCTTTACAGTATATGGTCCATGGGGTAGACCTGATATGTCATATTTTTTATTTACTAAGGCAATTCTTGCAGGAGAAAATATAAAAATTTTTAATCACGGTCAAATGGCTAGAGACTTTACTTACATAGATGATATTTGTGAAAGTTTGTTCAGGATAATGAAAAAGGCCCCCACTGGTGAAAAAGCCTTTGATAAAAAAAATCCACTAATTAGTTCTAGCTGGGCTCCTCATAAAATTTTTAATATTGGTAATTCTAACTCTATAACTCTTATGGAATTCATTGAAAGTATTGAAAAGGAGTTAGGAGTAAGAGCCAAGAAAAATTTTCTCCCTATGCAACCTGGAGATGTTAAATCTACGCTAGCTGATACTTCACTTTTAGAGAATTGGATAAACTATAAACCATCAACAAAGATAAAAGATGGTATCAAAGAGTTCGTGCATTGGTATAAATTCTTTTATAAAAAGGCTTAGTTTTATTATTTTAATAACTTTAAAAAGTCCATACAAATCTCTTAGATTTCTTCAATAAATTCATAATATATATCGAATTCATTATTTTAAAATTCAACTAAATCTTTATTTGATAAATATTAAATTGTATTTTTAAATAAATTTAAAAATCTTTAAATTCTATTAATTTAAACTTAAATTTCAATAAATAAATAAAAATTTATATTTAATTTTTATTTAAAATTTTCAAAAACTATTTTCGCAATATAAACTTAAAATAATTATTTAACTTAAATTGAAATTATCTTTTTTTTCAAGAAACAAATCTAATAATATAAAAAGAAAAATAAATTTTATTGATTTATCTCGACAAAGAAAATCAAGGAACCATTTAGGTTTTACACTCAAAAATATTATTGATAAGAATATCAAAAATGTTATGGATCATGGCCAATATATTTTGGGGCCTGAAGTAAAACTCTTAGAAGAGAAATTAAAAAACTTTACTAATTCCAAATATTGTATAGGCGCGTCTAGTGGAACAGATGCTCTTTTATTAGCATTAATGGCATTAGGAATATCTGAAAATGATGAAGTGATAACAACTTCATTTTCTTTTTTTGCCACTGCTGAAGCCATTTGTTTATTAAAAGCAAAACCAATATTTGTTGATATTAATCCTAATTCATACAATATTGATCATACAAAAATAGAAGCAAAGATAAATTCAAAAACCAAGGCTATAGTGGCTGTAAGTTTATATGGACAACCAGCTAATTTTACTGAAATCAATAAAATTGCATCTAAACACTCGATACCAGTTATTGAAGATGCAGCCCAAAGTTTTGGATCAGAACATCACGGAATTAAAAGTTGCAATTTAAGTACCATAGGCGTCACAAGTTTTTTCCCCTCAAAACCATTAGGATGTTACGGTGATGGAGGAGCATGTTTTACAAATGATGCAAAAATAGCGGAAAGGATAAGAAGAATATCTCTGCATGGTCAAGAGAAAAGATACACACATACTCAAATTGGTATCAATGGAAGATTAGATACGATTCAAGCAGCGATACTTTTAGCTAAATTTGATTTTTATCCATCTGAAATAAAAAAAAGATCAAAGATTGCACAATATTATTCACAAAAGTTAAATGAAATTAATATTAGTTTTACACCTCTTATTGAAAAATTTAATAGCTCAGTTTATGCACAATTTACTATTCAGATAAATTTTAGAAATGAATTCCAAATGAAATTAAAACAAAATGGAGTTCCTACTGCAGTTCATTATCCTCAAATATTACCCATGCAACCTGCATTATTAGATAATGCAAATATTGAACAAATTACCAGTGCGAATAAGGAATCAATATTAGCCAGCGAAAGAGTAATCAGCTTACCATTTCATCCTTGGATAAAAGAGTCAGAGATTAACTATATAGTTAATAACATAAAAAACTTAATTTCTGAAAATAAAGATTTTCTAATAAAAGACTAACTTTTTTATCATAAATTTCTAATTTATATATTCTTTTATTTTGGATTATAAATTGGTAGTTTTGTTAGTTCTAGATATAATTCTATAAATTTTAAAATTATTTACTAAATAATTTTATTCAACCTTATACAACTTTATTAAAATTTAATAATGTCAGTAAATCCAACTGCTTTTATTCATCCAACCGCTATTGTTGATACAGGAGCATCAATTGGAGCAAATTGTAAGATTTGGCATTGGTCACACATTTGTGGGGGAGCTAAAATAAAAGATGAAACCTCAATAGGTCAGAATGTATACGTCTCTAATAAAGTTTCAATAGGCAAAAACGTAAAAATACAAAATAATGTATCAGTCTATGATGATGTCACTTTAGAAGATAATGTCTTTTGTGGCCCAAGTATGGTTTTCACGAATGTAATTAATCCTCGTTCTCAAATTAATAGAAAAAATGAATACTTAAGTACGTTGGTAGAGGAGGGTGCTACTTTAGGAGCAAACTGTACGATAATCTGCGGAAATAAGATTGGGAAATATGCTTTTATTGGAGCGGGTGCGGTAATAACAAAAAATGTTAGACCATATTCTTTAATGGTTGGAGTTCCAGCTGTACAAGTCTCATGGATAAGTGAATATGGTGAGAAAATTTATCTACCTTTGTCAGGTTCTGGTGAATGGATTTGCCCTAATACAAATTCTAAATATATTCTTGAAGGTCAAAATTTAATTAAAAAAGATTAAATAATAAATTGCTGAAGAATTGATACTATATTAAACGTTTAAAATAACAAGATTAATGTAGAGGATCTTTGAGCGATGTTATCATTTATTTGTTTTAATAATTAATGAAAATAGATAGCAAAAACCAAGGACAAAATGGTAAAGAATATATTATCAATAAATTTGATAATGGAGAGGCCACTGTAGGAATCATAGGACTAGGTTACGTTGGATTACCACTTGCATTGACCTATGCTTCAAAAAAAATAAAAGTTTTAGGTTTTGATATAAATGAAAATATTATTAATAAAATCAGAGATGGGGAAAGTTACATACACCACATCAAGTCTGAAATAATTTCCAAAGCAAGAATTAATAATATCCTAGAACCAACTTCTGACATTTCGAGAGTTCAAGAAGTTGATGCAATTATAATTTGTGTACCAACACCATTAAAATTGCATAGGGAACCTGATCTTAAATATATTAAACAGACAATTAAGTCAATTTCAGATTATTTAAGACCTTATCAAGTTCTTTCTTTAGAAAGTACTACTTATCCAGGAACAACTGAGGAAATTATTCAACCATACATAGACAAAAAAGGATTTAAAATAGGAGAAGATTTCTTCTTGATATATTCTCCAGAAAGAGAAGATCCAGGAAATACTAGTTACAACACATCTAACATTCCAAAAGTGCTAGGAGGCTATACTCAAAATTGTAGCGAGGTTGGGTTTAAACTTTACAGCCAAATAATTTCTAAAATTGTAACTTTAAGTAGTTTAAGAGCTGCTGAAATGACAAAACTTCTTGAAAACATACATAGAGCAGTAAATATTGGCTTAATGAATGAATTAAAACCCTTAGCCAATAAAATGAATATAGATTTATATGAGGTAATTAGAGCAGCTTCGACAAAACCTTTTGGCTTTGTCCCATATTACCCAGGCCCAGGACTTGGGGGACATTGTATCCCCATAGATCCATTTTATTTGACATGGAAAGCAAGAGAATATGGAATGGATACAAGGTTTATAGAATTAGCTGGGCAAATAAATGCATCTATGCCTGAATATGTAGTGCAAAAAGTATCAGAAGCTTTAAATAATAAAAAGAAATCAATAAATGGTTCTAATTTAATAGTATTAGGCCTTGCATATAAAAAAAATGTTGATGACGCCAGAGAGTCGCCATCTATTGAACTCATAAAACTCTTAACAAATAAAGGAGCTAATGTAAAATTTATTGATCCATATTTTGAGCAGTTCCCAGATATAAGAAAATATAAATTAAGTATTGAGAAAATAGAGTTAAATCAAGAGAATCTAGTAAAAAGTGATTGTTTAATTGTTGCTACGGATCATGATTGTTTTGACTATGAATTGATAAAAAATTTTAGTCAATTAATTATAGATACAAGGGGGAAATACAATACAAGCGATAAAATAATAAGAGCCTAAATTTAATTAAGAATTTTCTAGATATTCATAAATCTTATTTAATTTCTCATATTCAGAAGACCATATAAATTCTGATTCTTTATTTTTTATATTTCCTTTTATAAAATCAATTTTTTTGGATAAATTGCTTATTCTTTCAATTATCTCATTAACATCATTTACAATTATTCCTACTTTATTTTTAATAATATAAGATGATAAATCAGGAATATTTGATGCAATCACTGGGATCCCTCCTGCTAAAGATTGAAAAAGTTTATTTGGCATACAGAAATAATCACTTAATGAATTCGTTTCTATCAAACATAATGAATAATCAAAACCTTTTATAAATTCCACAATATAATCTTTATGAACGAATGGATGAAGGTATATATTGCTTTTGGGATTAGAAATTTTTGTGATTTTATTTTCCAAAGAACCTTCTCCCAAAAAATATAAATTATATCCATCTTTGAATCTAAAAATATTTATGAGCTTTTCAATCGATCTATTTTCTTCAAGTGCACCTATATATATTAAATTTATACCATTTTTTTTTGGTGGTATTTTTTTTAATAGTGAGTTACCACTTCCTAAAGTAATTTTTGGTGATTCTGGCTTATTAAAAATAACCGCAACTTTCTTTGCGCCCTTCCATTTATAACAATGAGCTATTGAATCTGATACGGTTATTAAATAATCACAAGTAATAATAGGTAAATATTCATAGATAGTCCTCAAAACTTGTTCTTTAGGGGAAACGAAACTATCCTGAGATTCCAATTCATGAGCATCAAAAATAAATCTTGTTCTGAAAAAAATTTTAAAAATAATTGCTATATATAGCCCTGACAAATCATGGCAATGGATAATCTTAGGTTTTAAAAGAAAACACTTTAAAATAAACCTTAAATTGAATTCTAAAAAGCTTATTAATTTTCGAACGCAAGAGTTTAAAAAAAAGTTAGATAAAGGTTTAATAGCAACTAAACTTACCTTTTTATTATTATAGTTTTCTTTTAGATAAGATTTTTTCTTATTAATCCCAATAATATACTGAACATAATCCCCATTTATATCAGCAATACTGTTAGCAATATTTAGTATTCTGGAATCATATATTGGGTCTGTATGAGTAATATGAATAATATTTTTAAAAGGCATTTAATTTATTTATCCAATAAAATGTTCATACCATTGGGCATAATTAATCAATCTCCATATAGCATCACTATTATGATATTTTTCTATTGAAAAATCAAAATATTTCATCAATCTTTCTTTATCTACTGCATCACATTTTAATGCCCATGATTCTACTATTTCCCTAAAAAAAACAGAATTTTTTATAAGCCACTTTTCTTGTGAAGTTTCTAAGCCTATTTTATCTTTTCTCCATAAAATATTTTCAGGTACTATTCCCTTCATTGCTTTTCTAAAAATGGATTTTGATAATCCATTATCATCAATAAAAAAATTTTCAGGCAAATTCAAAGCAAATTCTGCCATATCGCATGTAAGAAATGGCAATCTACTTTCTACGGAAAAATGCATTGAATTTCTATCTGCGATTCTTAGTAATGCAGGTAAACCTCTTCCATTCAAAGATGCAATTAATTTTTCAGTTACTCTTTTACCACTAAATTCGTTCTTAAAATCATCTCTAATTTCAGAAAAATAAACGTTATATTTTTTTAAAAAATCATAATTTAGCCAATTTGGTCTAAAGTCTCTATTTAATTGTTTTCTTAACAACATATAAATCTTATCTGGAAGGGTTATTCTCCCAAAATCCATGATTCCAAGTTTTATATTTCTTCTAGGATACTTAGACCATTTAATTAAAAATGAAATAGTCTTAAATAATTTAAATTCTTCAATTAAAGATAACATTCTATAACCTACGTATCCATCATAACCTCCCAGTAACTCATCAGCTCCTTGACCATCAAGAGTGACTTTAATACCATTATCTCTAGCTGCTTTGTATATACAATATTGAGCATAGGAGCTCGTAGAAGCAAAAGGTTCACCTTGCGATATGATTAGGTTATCTAAATCATTTTTAAGATTTTCAGATGTTCCTCTAATATAGTGTGGAATAGCACCGACATATTCATTAACTATTTTTGCCCATTTAAATTCACTAATCTTTTGATCATCATCAATATAGGTGAAAGTATTTATATCAATATCTGGATATAAATACCTCATTGCACAAACAATTGAAGAAGAATCTAACCCCCCAGATAATGCTGCGCCAACCGGCACATCACTTCTTAAATGAAGTTCAATATTCTTAAGAAATAAGTCCCTTAATTTAAATACTGAATTTTCATAATTTGGTTTTTGAAATTTTTTAAAATCTGGTTGCCACCACTTAGTTTTTTTAAAAGATATTTCATCACCAAATTCAAATTCAATTAAATGCCCAGGCTCTAATTGATATATATTTTCAAAAAAAGTCTCACAATTATTATCATAAGTATTTTGCACAAGATAATTATAAAAACTTACATAATTAGGCTTATTTGAATAAGGGGATAGCTTTAGTATTGCATTTATTTCTGAAGAAAAATGTAAATTGCTATTGTCGTTTTTAAAATATAGGGGTTTTATGCCAAAATTATCTCTTACTAAAGTTAAAATTTTTTTTGTTTTATCATATATGCAAAATGCAAACATGCCTCTGAATTTATTAATGCAGTCCTTCCCCCATTTGGTCCAAGAATTTAATAAAACTTCCGTATCAGATGATGTCTCAAATTTAAAACCTAGACTACTAAGTTCCTTTTTTAATTCTTTATAATTATAAATCTCTCCATTAAAAGTTAATATCAAATTTTTTGATGATGAAATCATTGGTTGATGTCCAAGCCTTGATAAATCTAATATTGATAATCTCTTGTGCCCCAATATTAAAAACCCATTATCTAATTTAATCTCCTCAATACCAGAATCATCTGGCCCCCGATGATCTAAAGAATCAAGAGCATTTTTAAATTTTTCTTTATTAATTAATCCATTATTTGTAAAACATCCAGCTATTCCACACATTTATTTATCAACTCAATAAATTCGAACCAAAATAACACTATACATAATTAGGGTAAAATTTCCTAGTTTGATAATTAATAAAAGTCACAACAAAACATAATTTTCTAATTATTTTAAACTAACTATAATTTAATATTTATTTCATAAATAATTTTAAACAATACCTCTTCTTATAATTATTAAGCTTAACTTTTTCAGATGAAAAAAAATATTGAAAAGGAATTAATTAATATCGCAATTATTGGTTGTGGAAGAATTAGCAAGAATCATATTAAATCAATCTTAATCGAGCAAAAAAGATCTAGGTTAGTAGCAATATGCGATACGTCCAATGAGAGACTTCTTTCTTCTATAGAACTTATAAAAAGTTTATCCAAAGAAAAAGATATACTATACAATCCTCCAAAACAATTTCTCAATTATTCAGAACTTATCGAAGAAGTTACAACAAAAAAAATTAATGTTGACTTAGTTGTTCTTACAACTCCAAGCGGAATGCATTTCTCACAAACAAAATTAGCGGCAGAAGCGGGTATTAACATTTGTACAGAAAAGCCAATGGCTGTTAAGTGGGAACATGGATTAGAAATGATAAATTCTTGCAAAAAAAATAATGTAAGACTTTTTGTTGTTAAGCAAAATAGATTAAATAAAACAGTACAACTTGTAAAGAAACAAATTGATAAAGGTCGCTTTGGGAAAATTGCTCTTGTAACAATAAACGTTTTTTGGCAAAGGCCTCAAGCTTATTATGATCAAGATGAATGGAGAGGAACAAAAGAACTTGATGGTGGCGCACTAATGAATCAAGCAAGTCATTACGTTGATTTTATAGATTGGCTTATTGGTCCAATTGATTATTTGAGTGCTACTACTTCTACAATTAGTAGATCAATAGAGTCTGAAGACACTGCCGTAATACAAATGAAATGGCGAAATGGTGCTTTAGGAACAATGGCTGTTACTATGCTTGCATATCCTAGAAATATTGAAGGATCGATTACCATTTTGGGTGAAAAAGGTAGTGTGAAAATTGGAGGTAAAGCAGTAAATAAAATAGAGTTATGGGAATTTTCTGACAATTCAGAAGATGATTTATTGGTAGAGGATTCAAACTATGAGACTACAAGTGTTTATGGATTTGGACATCAAGCATATTGGGCTAATATGCTTGATGCTTTGTTAAATAATAAAAAGGCAATTTGCGAAGGTAATGATGGATTAAAAAGTCTAGAACTTTTAATTGCTTCATACAAATCCTCATATGAGAAAAAGATAATAAAATTACCTTTAAAAAGTTAAATGTTTAATTTCAATCTATTTGAAAATTGATAATGAAAATATCCAGAGAAGGTTTTGATTGGTTAGAAGAGCTATTTTCTGAGAGATATGGGATCAAGACACAAATCATAGAAGAGAAGGCAAAATCTCGAATAAAACTTCTAATCAATAATGAAACCAAAATCTACTTTGCTCAAGAAAAAAACAAAGTTGATTTTGAAAAGTTGGAAGGTTCTTGTGAATATTGGAATTTCAAAAATGAACAATTTAATCACACAAAAAAAAAATCAATACCTTTACCAGGAATCCAAACTGCCATTTATCCAATTGTTCAATATCATACAAAAACCATAACTCTAAACTATGATGTAATTTCCTTTATTTATTGGAATCTTACAAGAATAGAAGAAGTGAATGATAAAAAATTAGATATTCACTACAGAAATCTTGGGAGAAATAGCTACGCATACAAAAATAATTATTTATACAGGCCAATAGTTGATGAGTGGATTTTGATCATAAAAGAATTAATTTATAAAAAAAATCCAAAATTAAAATTTAAAGAAAACCTTTTTAAATTAGAACCAACTCATGATATTGATTTACCTTTTAAATATCTCTATGCGACAAAAAGAGAAATTTTTAGGACTTTCCTAAGCGATTTTATCAAAAGGAAAAAAATTAAAAAAGCTTTTAATAGTCTTTACCAATCCATAAAAATTAATCTTGGAGAAATCAAACTTGATCCATATAATAATTATTCAAGATTAATGGACATTTCTGAACAATTTAATACTAGAAGTATATTTTTTTTTCAAGTCAACCAATCAAATAAAGATTTCGATGGAAATATAAATTTAAATAATCTTTATATTAAAAATATTTTAAGAGAAATTTATAAAAGGAATCATAATATAGGGATTCATCCAAGTTATGAGGCATACAATAATAAAGAATTACTTTGGCAAGAGACAAAAAATTTACAAGAAATACTAAATAGTTTCGGCATCGATAAACAGATTAGAGTTTCAAGGATGCATTATTTAAGATGGGACCATAGGTATTCACTAGATGCTTTAGAAAATGCTAATTTAAATTTTGATAGTACTTTGGGCTACGCTGATACAGGAGGTTTTAGATGTGGAACCTGTTTTAAATATAGATTTTTTGACCACTATAAAAATAAAAAAAGGGATATTTATTTAAAACCCTTGATTCTTATGGAAAGTACTCTTTTCTCTAGTAATTACTTAAACCTAAGCTACGAAGACAGTAATAATTTTATTACAAATATCAAAAATGAATGTAAAGAAGTTGGAGGGAACTTTTTATTTTTATGGCACAATAGCAGCCTTAATAATATTGATGAGTGGAAAACTTATAAAAATATTTTCAAGGATTTATGATAGTCTTTATAATACATTCTATTTAAAGTTAAAGATTAGCATGTGCGGGATATTCGGAATTTTTAACAATAAAAGTATTAATTTTGATAAAAAAAATTTGTCAAAGTTAGCAGCACTTTCAGAGCAAAGGGGTAAAGATTCAAGTGGAATAGTTTCTTATAAAGATAACCAATATACAGTGGAAAAATCTTCTGAACCGATAACTAAACTTATAAAAAGAAATAAAAATATTTCTTCAAATTTTATTATTGGGCATAGTCGATTAATAACAAATGGATTAATAGATGATCAACCGATTTGCAGAGATAGAATCGTAACTATTCACAACGGTATTATTATTAATACAAATGAATTATGGGAAGAACTGGATGATAAACCTAAACTTTCTATTGATACAGAAGTTATTCCAGCAATTTACAGCAAATTTATCAATAAAAAACTAAATCTAGATGAAATATCTGAAATTATTTTGGAAAAATGCATAGGTACACTAGCTTGTGCAGTATTAATTCCTGAATTTGGCAAAATAATTTTAATTTCGAATAATGGAAGTTTATACATAGGTAAGAAAAATGATAGCTACATCTTCGCTTCAGAGCTTTATTTTTTGAAGAAACTTTATTGCAACAATATCAAACAAATTAAAAATTCATATTTAATATACGATGTACCTAAAACAAAGAATATTTTATCTAAAGAAAATTTAGATGCTAATAAAAAAGATATTATCCCTAATTTAGGAATCATTAATAGTGATGAGGATAAAATCTTAAAATACAAAAAACATAATTTGAAAAGATGTTCGAAATGCGTTTTACCAGAAACAATGCCTTTTATTAGTTTTGATGATAAAGGAGTATGTAACTATTGCAAAAACTATAAATTGAGAAATAAGCCAAAACCTATTGAAGAATTATTTGGATTATTAGATAAATATAAATATAAGAAGCCAGAAAATTGTATCATCCCATTTTCTGGTGGAAGAGATAGTTGTTTCGGATTACATCTCATAGTTAAGGAGCTAAAAATGAAACCTATTACTTATACTTACGACTGGGGAATGATTACAGACCTTGGAAGAAGGAATATAAGTCGAATGTCTTCAATTCTTAATGTAGAAAATATAATAGTTGCTGCAGATTTAATAAAAAAAAGAAGGAACATAACAAAAAACTTTACTGCCTGGCTTAAATCACCACATCTTGGGATGGTGAGTATTTTAACAGCCGGGGATAAGCACTTTTTTAGGCACATTGAAACGGTAAAAAAGCAAACAGGGATCAATTTAAATATTTGGAGTGTAAATCCTCTAGAAGTTACTTATTTTAAATCTGGGTTCCTTGGTATTCCCCCAGACTTTGAAGAGAAACTTGTTTACTCAAATGGAGTCTTTAAACAATTAAGGTATCAATATTTAAGATTCAAAGAAATGTCAAGGAATGTTGGTTACGTAAATCGTTCAATCTTTGATACTCTCAGTGGAGAATATTACAGGAGCTTTCAAAAAAAATCTGATTATTATCACCTCTATGATTATTGGCGTTGGGATGAAAATGAAATTAACCAAACATTGATTGATTCATATGATTGGGAACAAGCCCCTGACACCTCTACCACTTGGAGAATTGGAGATGGCACAGCTGCTATGTACAATTATATTTACTATACAGTCGCCGGTTTTACAGAGCACGATACTTTCCGAAGCAATCAAATCAGAGAAGGTGATTTAACAAGAGATGAAGCCTTAAAACTAGTGGAGGAGGAAAACAAACCTAGATATCCTAATCTTAAATGGTATACGGATTGCATAAATCTCGATTTTAATGAAGTCATAAAGACAATAAATAAAATACCTTCAAAATACTAATATCAATTCTTAGTTCTAGTCCATTCAGGTACTAGAAGAGATAAAGTATCCAAAACTCTATCTAATTCTTGATTAGAAATATATTTCTCTAATTTATTAATTGATTCGGTAAGAATTGTATGATCCATAACTTTCTCATTAGCTTTATAAATTAAGGAGTGTTTAGTTTTTTCAGAGTAATTATTAACAAGTAATTCTTCATGGATTTTCTCTCCTGGTCTCAAACCAGTAAAAATAATTTCAATCCCATCGTTATGCAATTTTGGATTTTTCTCAACCAATCCACTTAGTTCTATCATTTGCCTAGCTAAATCAATAATCTTTATCGGTTTACCCATCTCTAGAAGAAATACTTCTCCTCCTTTAGCTAAAGAAGATACTTGAATAACTAACTGAGCAGCCTCTGAAATTGTCATAAAATATCTAGTCACGTTTGGGTCAGTAACAGTTATTGGTCCTCCATTAGAAATTTGTTTTTTAAATAATGGTATAACCGAACCTGAAGAGCCAATAACATTACCAAATCTAACTATAGAAAATACAGTACTCGAATTTTCGTTTTTAACTTCATATTTTGAATATGACTTTATGATTTGTTCTGCTAATCTTTTTGAGGCTCCCATGATATTTGATGGTCTTACAGCCTTATCAGTAGATACAAGAATAAATGTTTTTAAATTTAATTTAATAGCAACATCAGCTATTACTTTAGTTGAAAAAACATTATTAAAAATACCAGATATTGGATTAATTTCTACTAAAGGAACATGTTTAAAAGCCGATGCATGAAAAACTATTTCCACTTTATGCTTCTTAAATATTTCGAGAACAAAATTATAATCAGTAGCATTTCCCAACACAGGAATCAAATCAATTCCTTTTTTGCACTTATCCTTTAGTTCACTATGGATATTATATAAATTCTCTTCACTTAACTCAAACAAAATTACTCTTTTGGGTTTGAATTTTAAAATTCTTCTGCATAGTTCGCTACCTATTGAACCACCTGCACCTGTAATACAAACTGATGAGTTTTCTAAATTGGAGGAATATTTCTCAATTTCTTTTATATGACTTTCTCTGCCCAATAAATCCTCAATTTTTATTTCTCTAAGTTGATCGATTTGGAACCTACCAGAAGTGATTTCATCAATAGATGGGATTTCTAAAATTGGCAATCTATATTTTGATAAATAAGAAACTAATGCTCGTCTTTTTTCTCTATTTAAAGAAGGAATAGCTATGAGTATTTGATCTATTGAAGTTTCTAAATCTTCTAATTTAGTTTTAGAAAAAATTTTGATGTTATTTATTTCTCTGCCCTTCAAAGAAGGATTATCATCTATAAAGCAAACTATATTATATTTTACGTTATTTATTAAATAAGAGGAAAGCATAGCTCCCGCAGAGCCAGCTCCATATATAGCAATATTAGTTTTATTCTTTACTATTTCTTTCTCTATATTAAATATTATATCTCTCAGAAAAAACCTAATTCCACCAACGAAAAACGTTAAATTCAAGCAAAGAATTAACCAAAAACTCAAAGGCAATATATTAATTCTGAAAATAAAATTAATTAAGAATAAAGAAGTAACTAAAAAAATATTTCTAAATAAAAGTTTGTAAATTGCTTTGCTGCCAACATACTTTATTAAACCCTTATATTGAGAGGTATTTACATAGATAGTGATCCCAATAAATAAGGTCTGGGCATATAAAATGAAAAAATTTTGTGAAAAAAGTTGATTTTCATTCTTATTAACCCAATACGTGAAAACTAATATTAAAAAAAATAATAATGCGTCGCAAAAAATAAAAATAAAAGATCTAGTTCTTCTTTTTTTAGACTTTAACCATTCAATAATAGAAAAAATAGTTTTCATTTTTGTTTAGCAATCCTTTTTATTAAATTTTTGGATATTTCAGATTTCACTAATTATTTAACATGCATACATCTTACTCTATCAATAATATCCTTAAGATTGGGATAATATTCTTTCTCTAAAAAACTTGAAGTTGGTGCTGGTGCAAAAGGTAAAGTAATCCTAGACGGAGGATATCTCAAAACAGTTACATCTATATTTTCAACAACATTAGCAATGATTTCAGCTGAGAGTCCACACGATGACCAACCACCATCTATTACTAATAAAGACTTTGTTTTATTAACTGAATTAATTACCAAATCAAGATCTAATGGATTTATAACTCTTAAATCAATTAATTCACAATTAATCCCCTCTTTCTTGAGAGAATATATTGCATTCTTAGCTAGCAAAGTAGAGTAACTGCTCGCAACTATAGTTAAATCCGAACCGTTTTCTATGATTTTAGGCTTCTGATTAACTAGTTCAATATTTTTGACTTCAGGCAAATAATCCTCTTGGCTATAAAGCCAACGATCATCAATGTAAAGAACAGGGTCTTCTGATAATGCTGAGGCAATTAATAAATCTCTCGCATCACAAACAGTTGATGGCATTACAACTCTCAAACCTGGTATATGAGCAAACCATGAATGTAATGATTGTGAATGTTGAGCACCTTGCTCACCTCCTCGATTAATTATTGCTCTAATAGTTACGTTAGAACTATTTTCACCGCCGAACATATGGGACCATTTGGAGGCTTGATTAACAATAGGATCAACAGCATAAAGCATAAAGTCCATCCTTGGATGAACAATGATTGATTTCATACCTACAAGACCTGCACCTACTGCTAATCCAGTACAAGAAGCTTCTGAAACAGGCGTATCAATGATCCTTTCTTTACCATATAGTTTATCAAGGTCTTTCATAGAATTACCTACATACCAGGGACTCCAAAGCCCCTGGCCAATAATGAAAAGATCAGAATAATTTGACAATAAATACTTGAAACCCTCAAGAATTGCTTCATCATATCTAAAAATTTTTTTCATAATTTATAAATTACTTCTTACAAAAAACTCTTTTTAAGGTTTGACTTTTTTCAGGATAAGGATCATTTAATGCCTCATCCCATAATATTTGTATTTCATCTTTAATTGACTTAATTAAATTATCAGTAGATTTTTTGTCCCATAAACCACTTTTAATTAAAGAATTCTCAAGCCTTTCTATTGGATCTCTTTTTTTCCACATTTTGAGCTCTTTAATAGATCGACTTAAACCTACATCAACATCTTCCCTCCAATCAACATGTCCTAACCATCTATAGGTAATAGCTTCAATCAAAAAAGGGCCTCCACCATTTCTTGCATTTTTTACAGCACAAGATGAAGCTTTATAAACTTCAATAATGTCGTTACCATCGATCATTCTATATGGGATTGAATTTGTCTTAGCAAATCTTGAACAGTCAAAAGACGTCTGTCTTTCAGATAAATGCATATGACTTGAAAGCAAATTATTTTCTATCATAAAAATTACCGGTATCTTATACAAAGAAGCCAAGTTAAGTGACTCTTGAACTACACCTTCCTCTGTTGCCCCATCTCCCAGATAACTTACTGATAGATTACCTTTTTGTGCTATTTTCGCCGCGAAACCGGCTCCAACTGCCAAAGGTACAGTGCCAGCTACTATTGGAACTGAGCCGACAAATCCTACACTACGATCACTAAGATGCATGGATCCTCCCATTCCTTTAGACAACCCAGTCTCCTTTCCAAGTATTTCAGCAAATAATCCTTTTACAGATGATCCCAAAGCTAATAAATGCGCATGCGATCTATGAGCCCCAAAAACATAATCTGATGATTCCAAATTTGCAGATAAACCCATAGCTATTGCTTCTTGACCTATACCTAAATGAACAGGACCTCCAATAGTTCCTTTCTTTCTCTCATCTGCCAAATGAAATTCAATTAACCTGATTTTGGTCATCAATTTAAAGAAATTTACTAAATCTTCTTTATTAAAATTATCTATTTTTATTGGTTTATTATAAAAATTAGGATTAAAAAGTTCATTCAATTTATTCATTTTTACTTCCTATAATTCTTTCATCATACAATGTTTAAAGACTTCAATATTTTCTTTGAGCTGCTCAACATTTTTAATTCCCAAAATAGTAGAAAAAATATTTTCATTATCGCAGATATATTTTATAGAGTACTGCGTCATTGATAGATTATGTTTTTTGGCTTTAAATTTAAGAGATTCTAATTTCCTTTTTGAATTTAGAATAGATTCCCTCTTAAAGGAATATAATCTTGATCTTCTATCATTTGAATCAAAAATATAATCTTCGTTATATTTGCCAGTTAATAGGCCAGATGATAAGACGTTATATGCCACAAATTTAATTGCATTATTTCTACAATACGAAAACAATTCTTTAGGATGATCAATTAGGAAATTAAACGGAGCTTGTAAAAAGTCAATTTTACAAAATTGCGAGACCTTTATTAACTCTTCTTTTGAAAAATTTGAGCATCCAATATATTTGATCAATCCTTCCTTCTGAAGATCTCTAAGAGTATAAAATGTTTCCTCAAAATCAGTTTCTAGATCTGGCCAATGAATATAAAATAAAGGTATATATTCTAACTTCAAATTTTTCAGACTTTGAATTATCCCTTTTCTTATTGAATTAGCAGAGGAATCCTTCCAAACTTTAGCTCTCTTATTCTTTGATTTTGACCAAACAAGGCCACCTTTAGTTGCAATAAACATTTTACTTCTTCTTTTTCCTAATATTGCAGCCAATCTTTCTTCAGATAAACCTAGTCCATAAATAGCGGCAGTATCAAAAAAGTTAACTCCATTTGCAATAGCGATATTTATGCATCTTTCAATTTCATCTAGTGATACCTCCCCCCAATCAGTTCCTCCAAGAGCTTCGCATCCAAAACAAAATCTAGATATTGATTCACTCAATTTAGTAATCCAGTAATATTTTTTAATCCAAGGATACCAAAAGCAGTCTCAATCAATATTCTTAAATCAAAGAAGAAATTATGTTCTCTCAAATATCTTAAACGCAATTTATTTTTGATTGGTTCTATTTCTTTCTCATAAATAAAATCAGCGTCTTTATTGCCCAATATTTTATCCATATCATTAAAGTAAATAGAAGATAAGTCAGTTATTCCAGGTTTAATATCTAATATTTTTTTTTCTTCATTATTGTACTTATCTGTATAGTAAAGTACTTGCGGTCTTGGTCCTGTAATGGACATTTCACCTAGAAGGACATTAAAAAATTGAGGGAGCTCATCTATTTTATATCTCCTCAAAATTCTCCCAATTTTTGTCAATCTAGGATCATTAAAAGATGTTGAATAACCGCCCATTATTTCTGCATTTTGATGCATAGTTCTAAATTTAAGAATAAAAAATATCTTTCCATGATATCCAACCCTTTTACCTTTATAAATAATAGGGCCTTTTGATGTTGCTTTAATGAGAATTGAAATAAGTAAAAGAAGTGGGCAGAAAATTATTATTATTATTAAAGAGAAAAATATATCAAATAATCTTTTAAAAAAGTAATAATTAATTTTAGATTTCAATCCAAATTCCATAAATTATTTAATTGGTTCTGACAATTCAATAATCATTATCCAGGCAAATTTCCCAATAATTGGAATAGATAAAATTATGGAATCAAACCAGTCGAATATTTTATATATTTGATTAAAAAATGGCATCTTCCTAAATGGAACCAATAGTAATGAAAATAAATGAAAAAATTTGACATCAACTTTTTTAAAATATTTTGACATTATTTCCAAACTTTCTACACCAAGAATATGCTCTACTTCCCATTCTGTTCTTAAATGAGGAGTTAACTTTCTATACCAATGTATTAATGGATTATGTCTTAATGCCTCGACACAAATCATCTCGCCATCATTTTTTATAACTCTAGATAATTCGGATAATGCTTTATCTAAATCAACATGATGTAATGCTCCATACTCTACTCCAAAGTCAAAAGTATTATCTTTAAATTCTAAATTCTCTCCATCCATTACAAGAAATTTACATCGTTTATCAACGTTCATTTCTTTAGCATTTAAATTAGCATTATCAACTCCTTCAGGTGAAATATCTATACCTTTAACTGCAGCACCAAATTGTGCAGCCAAGATCCCATTCTCTCCATTACCGCATGCAAAATCAATAACTTTATCATTTGATTTTATTTTCTTTTTTAACCATTTTTCCTTATATCTTTCACTACTTTTAGTTACTGAATAATATTTCATATTGGCGAAATAATAATTATATTTCTCTTTATCTTTAATCAATTCATCAAGATTATCTATCTTATCAATTGCATGTGTATCAGATATCCTTTCAAATCCTTGTAAGACCTCTCGCCTTTTTCGTGAATGTTCAATTTCCTTTCGTTTTCTCTCTTCCATTTAATAATTAAACCCAAATAATTACTATCATACATTTAATTTATCCCGAAAAATGTTATTATTTCTTCCCGTTAATGGTTCTTTATTACTTCAATTAAAGCTTGGTACATTTTTTTAGAAAGGCTCTTCATTGATAAATTATTTATTAAGTATGAATAACCTGAATTTCCAAATTTTTCCCTTTGTAATTTTGAAGTATTAAACATTTTAATAATATTTTTCGAAAGATTTTCCGGATCCTCAGCCAAGCAAGTAAATCCAGAACCTGCTTCAATTATTGGATTGTTTGGAGCAGAGGAAGCAAATACAATTGGTTTAGCTGAAAACATATATGAGGTGAGCTTATTAAGATTAATCCCATGCCTATATGATTTAGAATTTGTAATTGCAGCTATAGCAAAATCGTATTGAGCAATTAAACTAATTGTTTCTTGCCTTTTAACTGCAGGGAAAAGTCTAATAAATTTGTATTTATCAGAAAGAAATTTTTTCAATTCATCATATTTCAAACCCTCTCCATATAAATCAAATATAAATTGATACCCTTTTTCTTCAAGAATAATAGCAGCTTTAATCATTGTCTTAATATCATGATCAGCTCCAAATCCACCTACATAACAGAAACTTGATAATCCTGAGGGAAAACTAACTGCAATGTTATTAATTGAATGCTCATGAGATTCAAAATCCACCCCATTAGGTAAATAATAAAAAGAAAATTTAGAAATATAATTATCAACATATCTTTTTGCATAAGGCAATGTACTAAAAACTGAATCTAGGTTATTAAGAATAAATAACTCCATTCTTTTCATGATTGCAAAAATAAAAGTATTTTTTTTAATCAACCCAATTTCAACTAAGGCATCTGGCCAAATATCTCTTAATTCAAAACAAAAAGGTACTTTCAATATCTTTGAAATCAATATTCCTGAAAATGAAGTAAAAGTTGGAACAGAAGGACCAATAATTACATCAAATTTTTCTCTTTTAAGAAAAGAATAAATTCCATAAAGTAATACTAATGCAGCATTAATGAGCATATTTAAAAGTCTTCCTTTTTTACCTTTATAAGAAGGTGTTTTGAGTCTTATATATTTCCCTTTATATTTATGATTGTATTTATCTTCTGTCCATAACTTCCAAAATGAAACTTTTACTGTACTAAATTTATAATGATCGTAAGAATTTGATAAATAAGTAACTTCGGCTCCTAACTTAGATAATCCTTCCACATAATTATATGATCTAGATGATTGCCCTTCCGGCTGATCATAACAACCTAAGTAAAGGACTTTCATAAATATATTTTGAAATTTATATTCTAAAATTATATTTTGTTTTGATTAAAATTATTTAAATTAGTATAAATTTTAATTAATTAGTAAATATAAGCAAAAATTTAATTACAAGAGATGATAAAGTTTTAAACTAATAGAAAATTAATATTTTTACAAATATGGGATGTCTCCATGTACTGCATTTAAGTAATACTAATATAAAAAGAGATAACAGGATAATCAAGGAAATAAATGCTTTATCAAAAAATAAGAATATAAAATGTCATGCGATTGGCATATCTAATTTACTAAGAGATAAAAATGCTCCTAAGAAAAGTATTTCTACTATAAAAGCTTCAATTAAAATAATTAAGATAAGTTCTTATGATTACATAAAAATTAGAATATTTAAGAAATTAATATTAATTTTAGATATAAATAAAAGATTATTATTAAATGGTTTAAATATAAAAGCTCAAATAGTTCATTGTCATGACATTATGTCTTTACCTGCAGCATTAATAATAAAATTATTTATGGGCTCAAAATTAATTTACGATGCTCATGAATTAGAATCTCATACTTCAGGACAGGATAAAATAACATCCTTTTTGATTAAAACTTTTGAGAGATTTACTTGGAATTATATTGATGAATTTATAACTGTATCTGAGTCTATCAATGAATGGTATCAGAGAAATTTCGGTCCAAAAAATTCAACATTAATTCTTAATTCCCCTGAGATAAAAAATAATTTTGAAGATTCAAAAAGTGATAATTACTTCCATAAATTTTTTTCAATCCCAAACAAAGATAAGATATTTATTTATGTGGGAGAACTAATAAATGGTAGAGGTATTGGAACTTTAATAGATACATTTAAAAAAATTGAAGATAAATCTAAGCATATTATTTTTATTGGATATGGCGAGTTAGAACATTATTTAAAAAACGAATCAGTTAAAAATAATAATATTCATTTACATGAAGTGATAAGTATAGATCAATTAATAAAAGTTATTAGGAGCGCAGATGTAGGGATATGTTTAATAGATTCAAAATCTTTGAGTGATTACTATTCTTTACCAAATAAATTATTTGAATATGCATTTTCAGGTTTAAAAATAATTTCTACAAATTTACCTGAGATCAAAAAGGTCATAAAAGAATTTCAACTAGGGATTATTTGTGAAGCAAATTCTTCCTCCCTAGAAAAAGCTATCTATAAAATTGAATCTTTTAAGAAATCTGAAAAGTCTAACCTTTATAAAATTAGCTGGGAATATCAAGCAGAAAAACTAAATTATTTATACTCAAATTTACAAAAACTTATTGTTAATTAAACATTAAAAAATAAATTTTAAAAACAGTTAAAGAATAATTTAAAGATCTTATACTTATCTAAAAAAACAAATATATATGTAATAGTAATGTAAACCAACCATGTGAAGGGGAAAACTCCTATAACAGATGAACTAATATAAAATGAAAGTATGCTTAAAACGGAAAAGAAAACAGAAACTAATATATAGTAATAATATTTTTCTAAATAAAAAATTTTAAATTTAAGCAACTTTGTTATTAAAATATTAAAAATAACATTAAAATAAAAAATTAATGTACCTAATAAAACCCCAAAAAATCCAATATTTAAAAACAATCCGCTAGTGTTAATCCAAGTGCTAGATTCTTCAAAGTAAAAATATGAATTATAATATTTTCCTGCAATTGAAAATGCATGTTCCGTTAAGTTAAATAAATAAGATGCACCAGGGAATCCTCCTATAAATCCTGTAATTGGAATTTCTAATTTTTCTATAGCAAAAATATTAAAAACACCTGTTAAAAACTTTGCACCAAATATTCTGCCTATACTTGAAGTATAAATCTTATAAAAAGCCTCTATTCCAAAATTATCTGTTTCCCAGGCTATAAGGACAAAAACTAATAAGAAAAAGAAAAAACCCGAAAAAAACATTAAAAGAAATAAATTTAAAAAATTAATATTTAATTTAAATTCAGTAGTAAATTTCTTTATTAAAGAATATATTTTAATCCTAAGGTCATATGTATTTGTAAAATAGAAAAAAATAAGAGATACCAAGAAAGGAGTTATAAATCCTGCTTTGCTGCCGTTTATATTTGTTATTAGGATTAAAATAACTATCTTTAGAAAAGTGAATAATTTATCAATATATTTTTTTTTAAAAGTAAAAATTACTATTAAAAAAGGTAATAATATGTACTTTAGGTTACTGCCAAAAAGATAAAATTTTAATTGAAATGAGCTTTCAGCCAATTTGAGGGAAGACTCTCTAAAAAAATAATAATTATTAGGATCAATAAAAAAATTATATAATCCTGTATTAACGAAGCCTATTTCCAGCCAATAAGGAAAGCAAAAAATAGTAATTAAAAAAAAGTTAAAATTTGAAAACCTTTTAATTAAATCTTTAGGAAATAAATATAAATTCAAATCTGGTAACAAAAATTTTTTAAATTGTTTAATAAATATTGAGCAAAATAAAATTAAAAAAACATACAAAGAAAAGCCTATGTAAGCTTTTAATATGGCCCAATCAGGAAAACTAGAAATATTAGATTCAAATGATGCATTTTCATTAAATGAAAATGTAATTAATCCAAAGCCAACAAAGAAAACAAAAGGTAAGTTAATTGAATAGATTAAGTTATTTAATATAGAAGGTTTAAGTATTATCAAAATCCAATAAATACTAAATACTATTATGGATAAAGTTAATGCAATAATCATCTAATAATTTAAGTGCATAATTAATTAAGAATTGTTCAACTTAAAAAGATTTTTTTAATTGAATCCAACCAATTATCTTTTCCTCATAGAGATATAAATATTGATTTATTAAAAAAATATCCTTTTTGGTAACTGATCCTGGTTGAATTAATAAAATTATATTTTTACACTTATCAACCTTTAATTCTTCATCAAATCTCAAACTAATTAATTTACTATCTAAATATGAAGAATAATTCTTGTCTAACAGAAAATCTAAATTAAAATTTTTAGACATTAAAATCAAGCCATTAAATTCATCACTATATTTCTTATAACTATCATCTTTTATGTTAGTAAAAAGTTTATTTATAGTCATAATTGTAATTTTTTTATTTTTTAAAATTAAAGTATCTATAAAATCACATTTTATAAGTTGTTTTAAATCATCTATCTCGAAAATGTATCCATCCATATTTTCCTTAATATAAACAATAATAGTCGATGCAAGCAAAGCAATTATTAGGCTTATTATTAAAGACTTTATGAAAATTGGCGAAAGCTTTTCTGAAATATAAGGATATGACATTATCTCAAAAGTGGGGGAATTTATTTTAAAATCTGCTAATAATTTTGCCTTTAAAATTTGTTCATCAAAATATTCGAGAGTTTTTTTATTCCTTTCTAAAACATCATTAATTATTGAAATCTCGGATAATTTATTATTTGTTTTAGATGAATACTCATTCAAATTTTTTTGATATTCTTTTTCAAATTCTTTTTTCTCTTCTATTAGGAAATTTAATAGTTTCTTAGATATGATTTTATTTGAGTCTGCATAATCCTTATATGCTTGAGAAATTAAATCCAAGTTTTTTAAAATAATTTCTTTATTCTCACCTTTAAAACTTATACTTAAGACATCTGATTGACCAATATAATCTAAATTAATTTTGTTTATCCAATTATTAAAAATAGGGGTTTCCATACCCTTTTTTTTATATATTTGCTTGGAACTTTCAAAAACAGGATAAAGTAAATCTTTAGAAGTTAATATTTTTTTAAAGGTAGGCTTATTTATATTTTTATAGGAATTTAATTTTAATATTTGACCTTGATCTCCAAAAAATAAAATCTCACCGAAATTATTCTTTTCAACTATACGGAATGTTAAATTTCCTTTATAAATTGGTTTTTGATATTTATAAGTGCCAATTGAAAATATTGTAGATAAGATAATTAGCAAAAAAAATATTTTTTTCCCTCTCTTTAATGCATTGAAAATACTAACCAAATTTATTGATTTATCAAAATACTCATTATTACTATTAAAGTTATATTCATTTTGATTCATAATCTAATTAAATAACAAAAAAATCTTAAATAACCTGAGAGTTTAAAACTCTAAATTATATTAATATAACATTAAGAAAACTAAATTTTCGAAAAGGATTTTTATTTAAAAATAGACTTTGTAGATTTAAATAAACTTAAAATTTTTGAATTTGTTCTTTTTACAAAGTGATATGGCACTTGATATGCTCCAAAACCTCTGAAAAAACTTTCTATTGAGGGATTCATTGAACCTTCAAAATCAAAAATATCTGTAAATTGTGAAACATATTTTATACCTTCCCAAATAGTAAGACTAGTAGCACCACTATTTCGTAAATTTTGATCACCTGCTCCTAACAAATAATATGAACAATATTTATTCCAGATCAAAAAAATACCGGCATGTGTCTCTCCATCTAATCCTTTAGCTAGAAATAAAGCTCCAGAATTATTTTTTATTGAAGCATAATATATTCTTTTTATTAATTCATTACTATAGGGGTTTTTCAAACCTTTATTTAAAAATGTTTTAGAATTTAGTTCAATAAAATTTTCAATGTCATCAGAAATTTCTATATTAACTCCAATTTTTTTGGCTTTACGAATATCAGTTCTGATTTTTGTTTGTAGACCTTTCCATAAATTTTCCTGATTTCTGATATTTGATAACCTATATGTATATAGTGTTGTCTGAGAAAAACCTCTCCAATAAAATGGGAGCCAATTAGTTAATTCAACCGAGAATGCTTGCTCAAAGTGATCAAAATAAGGTAATTTATCAATTAATTCGTTTACTAAATACTTTTCTCTAGACAACTTTTGAGCATATTTAACATTATTTGGATGGTCTATATAAGGTCCCAATGATTGAGTCATTGGTGGCATACATAAATATTTAAATCCAATTTTTTTTTTAAGATACCAAGGGAAAGAAGCAACTAATTTACCATTTTCGAAAATATCTTCCCTACCCCATTCACCATTAATCGAAACTGCATCAAGCCACCATTCCTCTGAGAAAACATTAAACTTCAAAATATTTTGTTTATTATTTAAATCTCAGAATAACATTCCAATCTACTTATTTTAGAAGCATTAAGGGGAATCAGGAATTTTTTTTATAATCTACTAATTTATTAAATAAATCTTTATCAATTAATATTTTTTTATTTGTTCTAAATTTCTTTTTAAATTTTTTAATTTTTTTAATCTTACAATTATTTTCCTTAAAGAAAGCTTCCAATTTTTCAATTACCTCGAATGGTCTATCACATAAATCTTCATATGAAACAGAAAAAATTTTTCTTTTTGAAATTTTTGAATTTTTAAAATCCATTTTTATAGTTTTATTTATTTCTCTAACCTGTTCAATTACTTGCTCATGTGGTTTGAGTTTCTTTAAATCATTTATATTTCTAGGCTCTAAAGAAAACCATTCATCGTAATTATGAAAAGTATCAATCCTGCACTTTAATAATGAGTGCGCATTTTGCAGCTCATCTCTCGTAATAAAAATAAATAAACTTTCTGGCAAAGTATCACATATCGGTAATAATCGAAATGATGAATAAAGATTTTTAAATAAAAATGGTTTCTTAACAACATTTATCATCGATGTGATAGAAATTCTAAAATTACTCATAGATCTTTTATCTAAGTCTAGTAAAGAAGTATATGTTGGATAAATTTTAAAAAATCGATACCACCATTTGAAATTTTCTGATACCCCAAAAAGATTTTTTGTAGTCCCATGAAAAGAACTAAATTTATTTTTTGATTTTTTAAGATATTTTCTGCAGTTAAAGAAATAATCAATTAATGCAGGGAATCCAAATAATAAATTATGCAAATTTGTAAAGTATCCAACATCAAAAGATTGAATTATCAATTGCATTAAAAGCGTAGATCCCGATCGCGGTGCTCCAACAATAAAAATAGGACTATATTTTAATTCTTTATTAAAAGAAAATAATCTTTCAATTCTCGATAATAAAAGATTATTAATCCAAAAAATAATTTTCGAAAAATATAAATTTAAATTAAGAAATTTTTTAAGTAAATTTTTTTGAGATTTAATCATTTATATAATATCTTCTTTAAAAAAACTCATAAATTTTTTTTTATTTATTGCAAAATATATTATTAATATATAAAAACTTTGACCTATAAAAAATGAAGTTGAGTATATAGATAATGATTGAATAAAAGATAAATCAAAGAATTTCAAACCAATTAAAAGAGGAGTTAACCTTGTAAAGAGTTGCAAAATCTGAGAAAATAAACCAAAATTATTTTTTTTAATAGAAATAAATGTTGTACTCAAAGGAGTAACTACGAATGTAGAAATAAAAATTGGAATCATGATAGGTAATATTTTTTTAATCTCAGACCATTCATCTCCAAAGACAAGAGGCATCAGAGGAGAAATTACAAAAATTAAAATTGTTGAAATAATCAATCCATATATAAATAATCTAAGAACTATTCTTGTAATAAAATCAAACAAATTACCTTCTCTAAATTTTATTGGAGCTTTACTTTGAAAAACTTTTCCCACAGGATCACTTATTAAGTTAAGAGGTAGTTGTAATAGTTTTTCAGATAGAATTAATAAACCAAAAGTTTTAGGGCCAAAATAAGATGCAAAAATTAAATTTGGCAACTGTTTGCTTAAAGAATTAATTAGGCATGCAGGAGTAGTGAAAAGTGCAAAATTCTTATATTTGAGAAAAGTCGTTGTTAATTTATTAAGACTTATTTTTCCATAATTCATAAAATCATTACTTGATTTTATTATCATTCTTAGAAGTCCTAAAACCTGGCTAATCAAATATCCAAGAATAAAACCTAAAGCTCCAAATTGATAGAATAACAAATTTACAGTAACTGCTATTAATCTTTGTTGAACAATTATCTTTGAGATGAATCCAAATTGTTGTTTTTTTATGAGCAAAGCCTGAAATGCTTCATGAATGCCCAAAATAAAAATAGCAACGGGCAAATATAACATAAACGGTTTAACTATAGAAATTCCTGAATCAGTGAATAAATTTTCTTTAAAAATAAGACCTATTATGAAATAAATTACGCAACTTATTAATGATAAGATAATCACTAAAAAAACTAAATTTAATGATTCTGACTTCTTTTTAGGAACGACAACAGCTAATTCGAGACTTAAGGTACTAAATATTGAGAGGACAGATATTAGAGAGATGAAAACCCCTAAAATACCAAAATTTTCCGGACCATATAACCTTGTTACTATAGGCAATGTAGTTATTGCTATTAGCTGACTTGTCGCAGCTCCTGAAGAAAGTTTTAGTATATCTTTATATGAATTTGAAAGTAGACTATTGTAATAATCAAGTTTCTTTGGAACCTTTTTTAAAAAATATTCAATCATGCTTCAAAAAATAAGAATTAAAAATTAAATTAGATATGATTTTAAGAAAACCTATAGGCTTATCATTATAAATAATCATGAGAGAAAAAAACCATTAAAGCATTTGAATTTTTATACATCTTTTTATAAAGAACTTAAAAATCAGTGGAATGAAATTTGTTCCAATAAAGAATATATTAACTGTAACCAGATGATTGATTTAACTTTTACTTTTAAAAAAACAAATTTACCTATATATATCGATAATTGTCATTTTGCTCAAATTGGGAATTATATGATGGCAGAAAATATTTATGAGAATTTCAGATCAGATATATAATTAAAAGCCAATTCCTCATTAAAATTTTGAGAAATTCAAATTTTTACCTGATTGGCACAAGAAATTTCTTTTAAAAATTCTTCTTAATAAACTTAAGCCATGTGGATTTGAACAAATGCCCCACACTGCATGCTTCACAAAATTAAATCACAAAAAAAAGAGTAATTGTATTCTGAAATAATTGAGTAAAATTTTTATCCTTAAAATCTTTAGAAATCTTATGGAGCCAAGCGGACTCGAATCGCTGCCCCCCTGCATGCCCTGTAGGTACTCAAGTAAGCTATAACTAGTTTTTGCAACTGTTTTAGCTAAGTTGGTCGCAGGGCTAACAATATTAAGAATTCCTAAAAAGCAACTACTTTTTCTTTTGATTAATTGATTTTAATCTCACCTATTTCATTAGTGTCATCATTTCTTTATATTTTTAATTTATTAATATTCCCAAAAATCAATTTTTCTTATAAATTTAAATATACCCATATTAATTAATTTTTTAATAATATTTATATGATCAAATTATTATTAAACACCATAAATTTATTATCTAAAAGCTAGAGATGAAGAAATTTTTAGTGACTGGTGGCGCTGGTTTTATTGGAAGTCATATGTGTCTAACATTATTAGAAAAAAAATTCAAAATAGTAGTAATCGATTCCTTTATAAATAGCAATCCAAAATCCCTAGAAAGAGTATTAAAAATATGCGAATCAAATGGATTAAATATCAAAGATAATCTTAAAGTAATTAAAGGGGATTTAAATAATAAAAATTTAATAGAAGAAATTTTTTTATCTGAAAAAAATATTAATGAGCCCATTGAAGGAGTAATACATTTTGCAGGTTTGAAGGCTGTTAATGAATCAGTTAGTGATCCATGCCTTTATTGGCAAAGCAACTTATTAAATCTTATAAATTTGTTGGAAGTAATGAAAAAATTTAACTGCAAAACCATAGTTTTCAGTAGTAGTGCAACAATTTATGGTAAATCAAATAAAAATTTAAAAGAAAATGACCCTCTCAATCCAATTAATCCATATGGCAATACCAAACTTGCAATGGAAATTCTATTAAAGGATATTTATAATACTGCTCCAAATGATTGGAGAATAGCAAATCTAAGATACTTTAACCCTATTGGATCACATTCATCTGGCTTAATTGGAGAATCTCCTTCTGGAAATACTAATAATATTTTTCCTTTAATCCTAAAAGTAGCTCATGGACAATTATCTTGCTTAGAAGTTTTTGGGAAAGACTGGAATACAAAAGATGGTACTCCGATAAGAGACTATATCCATGTAATGGATCTTGTTGATGCACATCTTTGTACGATGATTTATTTATTTAAAAACAAAGGGCAAATAATTAATATAAATTTAGGGACTGGGAAAGGAGTAACAGTATTAGATTTGATTAATTCATTCCAAAAAGTTAATAAAGTAAAAATCCCATATGTATTTTCAAAACGACGGAAAGGCGATGTTGAAAAGCTTGTGGCTAGTAATGAACTTGCTTTAAAAATATTAAATTGGTCTCCCAAAAAGGGGATCGATGAGATGTGCCATGATGGATGGAAATGGAAAAAAAATAATCCAAATGGCTATATCTAAAAATAAATAAATGAAAAATTTAGAACAAAAAACTATTCAATTTTTAGATGAAATAAATAAAAACACATTAAAATTTTTAAAATCAGGAAATATGCTTCCTAACCTTATTAGGAATTTTTTAATTGATAAAATCGCAAGTGACATATATTTAGAAAAAGATATATACGAAAGGGAAATTAAAAATTTTTATTCAAAAAATAATATTTTGAATAAGAAAGATTTAGATAATATTTTAAAAATCAAAGGTAACACAGAAGAGGAACTTCACTATCAAATAACTTTACCTTTAAAAATTTTAGAATTTGCGAAACAACAATTTCAGGCTGAAATAGAGTCTTATTTTTTAGAGAGAAAAGATTTTCTAGATGAATATACTTTTAATATAATTAGACTTAAAAATAAAGATTTAGCATATGAATTATATTTTAGGATAGATTCTGAAGAGTCAGATTTTTTAAAATTATCAGAAACTTATTCATATTACAGTAGTTTATATCCAAAAGGATTATTTGGACCTAAAAATCTTCAGGGGATGAATACTTTAATAGTTAATAAGTTAATACATGCTTCCCCAAATGACCTAATTCAACCTTTTCAAGTTGATGAATGGTGGATAATATTGAAATTAATAAACAAAAAAAAAGCAAAACTTGATAAACCAACTAGAAATATGCTTTTAATAGAAATTTTTAATAAATATATAAATAATTTGGTAAAAAATTTTACTGATGATTATTTGAAAAATGGGAATCAATGATAGATAAAATCACAAAGCAAATTAAAAATAACGAAAAATTATTAGACATATTTAAGTCTTTTGGTAAAGAGATTAAATTTGCAACTGGTGAAATAATATCATCTGAAAAATTTCTCGCTGATAAAGTTTTTTTAATTAAAAATGGTAATGCAAGATTAATAACCGAAATTAATGGGAAATTAATATCAGTTTTAAAGTTATCAAAGGGTAATACTATTGGCATTGCTTCATTACTTGGAGGGAAATCTATAGAACAGGTAAGGGCTTCTGAAGAACTTATAGTTTATAGTATTGATGATAAAAAGTTTCTTGAATTATATAAAGAAAATTTAAGTATAAAAAATTTTTGCGATAATTATATTTGGGAAGCAGAAATATTATCTATTTTAAAAAAATTCCCAAAACTTAACAAAAAAAGTTTTTTTTTATATACAAATTTATTTGATTCACTTTATAAAGAGATTAATTTAATAACTCCTGATGAATTTCAAATTAATGATTGCCTAAGAAATAACAAAAGATTATTTTCTAATTATTTTTCTGATGATTATGAAATATGGTCTGAAATACAATCTTTTGCTCAAGTAGAAAAATTATTGCAAAAAAATTCAAATTTCCCATTAAGATTATTTTCTGTTTCTAGAGAAATAGAAAAAATAAAACTTGAGAAAGTCAACCAAATAAGTAAAGACAAAAAGAAACGATTTGATAAAAATGTTCAACTTTTAAATACCTCAATACCTTTAAAAAATAATGTTCACAATGCTGAAGTAGGAAAAGAAATTTATGTACCTGTAAAGGGACATTTAGAAGGAACCTTGGCTTGTTTTGAAATTATTGCAAAAATAATGCATTTTCCATTTAAAAAAGAATCGGTAAAAAATAGCTTAAATGAGTATTTAGTTAATCATAAATTTATATCTTTAAGAGTTTGTGGAGAGATAGCTTCATATCATGGATTACAAATTAATATTTCCAATATTAATTCAGAAATGGCAAATAGAATAACAACACCAGCATTGATTAAATGGGAAGATGACTTTGCAGTTGTTTCTGGAATTAATAGAGAAGGGCTAGAAATTATTAATCCTTTAGAAGGATATAAAAATATTAATTTTGAAAATTTAGATAATTTATTCCCAAATGGGATTGAGATTTTAAATCTGGAAAAAACAAATTTGACTCAAATAAAGGTATTTGGATTGAATTGGTTCTACCCATTTTTTAAAAAGTATAAAGGAGTATTTTTACAAATATTAATTGCAGGTTTTGTAATTCAATTATTAGCACTTGCAAATCCACTTTTAATACAAATAATTATCGATAAAGTGATTTCTCAAAGGAGTCTTGATACCCTTCAAGTATTAGGAATTGCTTTATTAATTGTTACTATTTTTGAGGGGATTTTAAGTGGATTAAAAAGTTTTCTTTTATCGGATACTTCTAACAGAATAGATAAAAGAATATCTAGCGAAATCATTGACCACCTTTTAGGTTTACCTTTAAATTACTTTCAGCAGAGGCGTACCGGGGAATTATCTTCAAGGATAAGTGAACTTGAAAAGATTAGAAATTTTTTAACTAGCCAAGCTCTTACAACATTATTAGAAGGCGCTTTTTCAATTATTTATTTGGCAGTAATGATTGCATATAGCATTAAGCTAACTTTAATATCATTAATAGTATTACCATTTCAGATATTACTTGCTTTTATTTGCGGACCTTTATTTAAAAAACAATTTAGAAGCGTTGCCGAAACAAATGCTAAATCCCAAAGTCATCTTATAGAAATTTTAAATGGAATTGAAACGGTAAAATCTCAAAACTATGAGATTAAAAGTAAATTGAAATGGCAAAAATTATATGAAAGATTCATTAATAAAAGTTTTGAGAAAACATTAACTGGAACAATATTTATGCAATCAAGTCAAGTTCTCCAAAAAATTTCACAGATATTAGTTTTATGGTTTGGTGCAAGCATGGTACTTCAGGGTTATTTATCATTAGGACAACTTATTGCATTCAGAATTATTTCTGGTTACGTTACTCAACCTCTTCTTAGGCTATCCAATATTTGGCAAGAAATACAGGAACTTAAAATTAGTTTTGAAAGATTAGCAGATATCGTTAATACAAAAAAGGAAATTAATGAAGTAGAAAAAAGTAAAATTATGATGCCAAAAATTAATGGATTTATAGATTTTGAAAATGTTCATTTTAAATTTGATAATAAACAAAATTATCTTTTACGCGGATTAAATCTTTCCATTAAACCAAATAACTTTGTGGCAATTGTTGGTCAAAGTGGAAGTGGAAAAAGTACAATTATGAAGCTTATTTATAGGCTTTATTCACCTAATGAAGGGAAGATTTCAATAGATGGATTCGATATATCAAAAGTTGAACTAAAGTCTTTAAGAAATCAAATTGGTATTGTTCCACAAGACCCTTTATTATTTAATGGAACAATTCGAGATAATATTGCTTTAAAAGATTATGAAACAACCGAAAAGGATATAATTCAAGCTTCGAAATTGGCGTGTGCTCATGATTTTATTATGGAACTTCCAGATGGTTATAGTACTTTAATAAGTGAAAAAGGTAGTACATTAAGCGGAGGTCAAAAACAGAGAATTACTATTGCAAGAACTTTATTAAAAAATCCAAGAATTATTATTTTAGATGAAGCAACAAGTGCACTTGATTACTCCACCGAAAAAAGAGTATATGAGAATTTATTAAATTATCAAAAAAGTGGTTCGATATTTTTCATTACGCATAGATTGTCCCTTATTAAAGAAGCAAATTTAATAGTAGTTTTTCATGAAGGTAGAATTGATGAATTAGGCACTCATCAAGCGCTAATTGAGAATAAAGGCAGATACTTTGCCCTTTTACAGGAAACTAGGGAGTTATAAATTGGAGAAACTAAAAAGGATTAATTCTTTCGTTAAAAAGATACAGATTAAATTAAAAGATAAAGTTTCTAAACTTGAAATAAATAATATAAATTTGAAACAAAGTAATTTTTTTATAAGAACTTTGACTTGGGGTTTATTATCAGTAAGTGGTTTAACTATTAGTTGGTTGGCATTCGCTTACACAGAAGAAATCGTAATAGTAAAAGGCAAGCTTGAGCCAATTGGAGATGTGAAAATTATCAATATTCCTTCAGGTGGCGTAGTTAAAGATATTTTAGTAAGTGATGGCGAGGAAGTATCTAAAGGTCAAATTTTATTGGTTCTTGATGATGAAATATTAAAAGAAAATGTTAACTCTTTAAAAAATCAACTAAATCAAGTAAAGGTTGAATTGGAATTGAAAAAAGAGGAAAAAATTAAATTAAATGAATTGTATAGAAGTAAATTAAAATTCTTGAATAATGAGTTTGAACTTCAAGATGAAATTAAAAATAAATTCAAAGAATTATTTGATGAAGGAGCGCTTTCGGAAATAGCTTATCTTAAAAAAATAAGCGATATAAATTCCTTAGAAGGTGAGATAGTTGAAAATGAGATTAATTTAAAAAGGCAATCATTAATACTTTCTCAACAAATAAAGCAAATTGAATCTGAAGTATCTGAATTAGAAGCTAAAGGATTAGAAGCTGAAGTCCTATTAGGATATAAATCCATCAAGTCTCCTGTAAATGGTATGGTTTTTGATATGAGACCAAGAAATATCGGCTTTGTTGCTCAATCAAACTTTTCTATTATGAAAATTGTTCCCTTTAACAAATTAGAGGCAGATGTAAAAATACCAAGTAGCAAAATTGGTTTTATTAAAATTGGAATGCCAGTGGATATAAGTATTGATTCTTTTCCTGCTAATGACTTTGCTCCTTTAGAAGGTATTGTTGATTCAATTGGTTCAGATGTGCTTGATTTAAATGAAAAAAATAATCAAGAATATTTTTTCCCTGGAAGTATAAAATTAAATTCTCAATCTTTAATTTTAAACAATGGAAATGAATTGCCTCTGCAAGTTGGAATGTCTCTCAAAGCAAATATAAAGTTAAGAAAAGTTAGCTACTTAAAACTCCTTCTTGGAAGTTTTAGAGATAAAGCTGAGTCAATAAAAAGCATTTAAGCTTATTCGAGTTTATAGAGATTTTGAAAAAAAAATACAAAATAATTATTTATATGGCCCTTATAATTTGTTTTAATATATTTAAAGAAAATTATATGAAAAGTATTTTTTTATTTAATTGGCAAAACTATAGAAAATTATTTTAATTTATCCATTAAAACTTATTTATAGTAAGCAATAACTTTACTTATTAAAAGGTTATTGTCTTTATTACACTAAGAAAAAAAATTTAGTCTTATACTTAATGTCAAATCTGCTATTAGTATTTAGAAACTATTAATTTTGGGCACACTAATTGGCAACGATAATAATAATAACCTTATCGGTGGAGATGGGGATGATAAGCTTTTTGGCAATGGCGGGGACGACACTCTTAATGCAGGAAATGGTGCAGATTATCTCAATGGAGGAGATGGACATGATGCCATGTCAGGTGGAGATGGGGATGATATTTATGCGGTTGACAGTACTAGCGACACCGTTACAGAAAATCCCTCACAAGGTACTGATTTAATTTATTCTTCTGTTAGCTTTACTGCCTCTGCAGATGTAGAAAATCTAACTCTCACCGATTCTAATAATATCGATGCCACTGGTAACATATCAAATAATATCTTAAGAGGTAATAGTGGAGAAAATACATTAACTGGTAAAGATGGGGATGATAAGCTTTTTGGCAATGGAGGGGACGACACTCTTGATGCAGGAAATGGGGCAGATTATCTCAATGGAGGAGATGGACATGATGCCATGTCAGGTGGAGATGGGGATGATATTTATGTGGTTGACAGTACTAGCGATACCGTTACAGAAAATTTCTCACAAGGTACTGACTTAATTCAATCTTCTGTTAGCTTTACTGCCTCTGCCGATGTAGAAAATCTAACTCTCACCGGTTCTAATAATATCGATGCCACTGGTAACATATCAAATAATATCTTAAGAGGTAATAGTGGAGAAAATACATTAACTGGCCAAGATGGGGATGATAAGCTTTTTGGCAATGGCGGGGACGACACTCTTGATGGCGGAAATGGGGCAGATTATCTCAATGGAGGAGATGGACATGATGCCATGTCAGGTGGAGATGGGGATGATATTTATGTGGTTGACAGTACTAGCGATACTGTTACAGAAAATTTCTCACAAGGTACTGATTTAATTCGTTCTTCTGTTAGCTTTACTGCCTCTGCCGATGTAGAAAATCTTAATCTCACCGGCTCTAATAATATCGATGCCACTGGTAATGTCCTAAACAATATCTTAAGAGGTAATAGTGGAGAAAATACATTAACTGGTCAAGATGGGGATGATAAGCTTTTTGGCAATGGAGGGGATGACACTCTTGATGCAGGAAATGGGGCAGATTATCTCAATGGAGGAGATGGACATGATGCCATGTCAGGTGGAGATGGGGATGATATTTATGTGGTTGACAGTACTAGCGATACCGTTACAGAAAATTTCTCACAAGGTACTGATTTAATTTATTCTTCTGTTAGCTTTACTGCCTCTGCCGATGTAGAAAATCTTAATCTCACCGGTTCTAATAATATCGATGCCACTGGTAATGTCCTAAACAATATCTTAAGAGGTAATAGTGGAGAAAATACATTAACTGGTCAAGATGGGGATGATAAGCTTTTTGGCAATGGCGGGGACGATACTCTTGATGGCGGAAATGGGGCAGATTATCTCAATGGCGGAGC